>NZ_CAWPRX010000022.1:0-26079 GCF_963890365.1 Tychonema sp. LEGE 07196
CCCCAACCCTCCCCTCCCGCGGGGAGGGAGCAAGATTATTCTTGTTTTTCCCCTTAACAAGGGGGGACTTGCGGGGGGTAAATTTGACTGTTGACTGTTGATTGTTGACGGTTGACGGTTGACTGTTGACTGTAATTCTGCAAGCTCAAATCTCAAATCTCAAATCAGCTTGAGTTAATTCGCGCCATTCACCGGGTTTCAAGTCATTTAGTTGCAAATGCCCGATCGCACTTCTCACCAGCCGCAGCGTCGGAAACCCTACTGCTGCGGTCATCCGGCGCACTTGGCGGTTGCGGCCTTCTGTGAGAGTCATTTCCAGCCAAGCTGTGGGAATGTTTTTGCGAAATCGAATCGGGGGCTGGCGCGGCGGTAATTGGGGTTCTGCTGATAATAATTGCACTTTTGCCGATCGAGTCCGATAATCTTGAATTGTGACACCAGTTTGCAAAAGGGCGATCGCGGCTGCATCTGGAACCCGTTCCACCTGAACCAAGTAAGTGCGAGGATGAGCGAATTTTGGATCGCTGAGGCGGTGCTGCATTTGTCCGTCATCCGTTAACAGCAACAAACCTTCGCTATCGCGATCGAGCCTTCCCACTGCATAAACATCAGGAATCGGAATATAATCTTTCAGGGTACTCCGTTTAGTCTCGCTGGAATTGTCAGTAAACTGAGTTAAAACATCGTAAGGTTTGTAAAATAGAATGTAGCGATAGGGCATGACCAATTAAAAACTAAAAATGTACAAATAGTGCCACCAAAAACAATATAACTTCCAAAAAAACACCTTCTATCTCTCTTCTCTCCTCTGCGCCCTCTGCGCCCTCTGCGGTTCATGAAAAAAATAAATCTTATTCACCAACGATTCAAACCTGCTATAAAATATTCAGCCTTTAAGAGCTGCACAAATCTCAACTACCCAATTTTACCATGCCCGAAGCCACACACCGCGTTTGTATCGTCCTAGGAACTCGCCCGGAAGCGATCAAACTAGCCGCTGTAATTCAACTGTTCAAAAATTCACCAATCTTTGACACCCAAGTAATTTTAACCGGTCAGCACCGAGAAATGGTCGAGCAAGTAATGCAAATGTTCGACCTGAAAGCCGATCGCGATTTAGCAATTATGCAGCACCAGCAAACCCTAACCGACATTACATCCCGCAGCTTGCAGGGTTTAGAAGCTTGCTTTAAGGAATTGCAGCCAGAAATCGTATTAGTGCAGGGCGATACAACAACAGCATTTGCAGCAGCTTTAGCTGCATTTTACCAGAAAATACCAGTCGGTCACGTAGAAGCCGGATTGCGAACCGACGATTTGTTCAATCCCTATCCCGAAGAAGCTAACAGGCGGTTGATATCTCAGCTCACAAGGCTGCATTTTGCCCCAACAGCGCTGGCTGCAGAGAATTTAGGGCGATCGGGCGTTTTAGGAGAAATTCACCGTACAGGCAACACAGTAATCGACGCTTTGTTATCCGTCGCCAAACGCGAACCAGAATGCAAAATTCCCAACCTAGATTGGAGCAAACATCGCACCATTTTAGCAACAGTCCACCGCCGCGAAAATTGGGGAAAACCCTTAGCAGGAATTGCGCGAGCATTCATCCAAATCTTAGATAAATTTCCCGACACAGCCTTACTTTTACCACTGCACAAAAATCCCACCGTTCGGGAACCTTTAAAATCTCTTTTAGGCGACCATCCAAGAATCTTTTTAACCGAACCGTTGGACTACGCCGAATTAGTAGGAGCCATGCAGAGGAGTCATTTAATCCTCACAGATTCCGGCGGCTTGCAAGAAGAAGCACCGAGTTTGGGCAAGCCTGTTTTAGTATTGCGAGAAACCACAGAAAGACCCGAAGCAATTGCCGCCGGAACCGCTAAACTTGTCGGTACAAATCCTGATACAATTACCGCAGAAGCCACAGAATTGCTGAGTGATTCTGCCGCTTACGACGCAATGGCAATGGCAATTAATCCCTTTGGCGACGGCTTAGCAGCCTCCCGGATTTTAAAAATAGTTGAAGACTACTTTAGTTAACTAACCCCTGGCGAGTGGGACGGTGGAAACCGTAACTTCACAAACAAAGTCCCTGCAGACGGGGACTAATTTATGTTAAACAAAACTCGGTTTATGCCTCCATTCCCAAATTACCAATCCCCACCGCCACCGCCACTACTGGAGTCGCTGCTGCTGCTGTAGTCGCTGCTACTGCTGCTACTGTAATCGGCACCGGCACCGCCACCGGTGGATTCGCCACCGCCAAAGCTACTCCCGCAGTCGCTGCTGCTGTAATCGGCACCGGCACCGCCACCGGTGGATTCGCCACCGCCAAAGCTACCCCCGCAGTCGCTACTGTAATCGGCACCGGTGGATTCGCCACCGCCAAAGCTACTCCCGCAGTCGCTACTGTAATCGGCACCGGCACCGCCACCGGTGGATTCGCCACCGCCAAAGCTACCCCCGCAGTCGCTGTTGCTAATACTGTAGTCGCTGCTGTTGGTGCTGTAGTAGCCACCGCAATCATCACTGCTGATATTAATAATGTTGTAGCCAGCCCCACCGCAATAGTTGTGACTACTGCTGTAATTGCGATTGTTGCTGCTGTAGCGCGGATAACGGCGGTGGGAGGAGAAAGCAGATTTCCCAGAAAATAAGCTGCGAAATATCTTGAAGATAAAGAAGCAAGGTATAAAGAAGGTTATAAATGCTATGAATGCTATGAATAACAACGCAAGCAAGCCGTAGATTAGATTAGACGTATCTTCACCTGTAGATGTACTGCTGCTAATAACTGGCGATTGACTTGGTATTGGCGACAGTTTCACCTCTTGAGATGGTACGATTGGAGCTAAAGGCAGCGCAGTTTGAGATTGCACATTTGCGATCGGAGTTTGTAAAACATTAACTAACGCCGTTGTCCCCGCCAATGTACCCCCGTCAAAGTCCTGCTGTTTAAATCTGGGCGTAATTTCGGTTTTGATAATTCTCACTACCCGTGCATCGGGTAAAATGCTTTGAAGGCCAGAACCTGTTTCAATTTGAACGCGGCGTTCACCCGACGAAATCAACAATAAAACTCCGTTATTTTTACCTTTCTTGCCAATTCTCCAAAAGTTAAATAATTCTGTAGCAAATGCCTTGGGTGTCGCAGATGGTTTAGTATCAGGCACTGTCACAACAGCAATTTCCGAGCCATTTTTTGCCTCTAACTCTGCAATCATCTGATTTAGCTGAGTTTCTGTGCTGTCACTGAGAATATTCGCTTTATCTGTTACCCAAGTGTGATTTTGGCGAGGATTCGGTACTTCTTGTACTGTTATAGCTTGACTCGTTAGGGGAAATACAATTGCCGAGAAGCACAGCAAACTGGTAAAAATTATTTGTTTTTTCCTAGATTGTAATTGCATCGTTTCAGTCTCCTGAATAAGTGCCAATCAAAAAAATAAATAGATATGTCCGCCTAATTACAATTAAATAACCAGCTTGCTCTCGCGTCAATTCATATTATTCAGAAGTTTGATTCATAAAAGTCATATTTTTAGCGGTTTCCGCACCTTATACCAATTTCATAAAGTAGCGCTAGATATTAGCCCCCCCAACCCCCCCGCGATTTCGGGGGGAGCTAAAACTTCATCTATACCACATCTTTAGAAAAATGGTATTACAGTTCTACTCCTAGACGCAGGGGCGGCGAGAAACCGGGTTTTTAAGCAAAATAATTGCCCAAAACCCTCAATCTCGGTTCAAAAACCCGGTTTTTTAGTGGGCGAGTGCGATCGCCCACTAATTTAGATATATTTAAGGAGAAGGAAGTTGTGGCACAAAATTGCTGCTGCCTTTATAACCGGATAAAAGAGCAAGTTTTTCCAAAGATTGCCTGCCGGTGTAATATTTGCCCCGAATTTCCCAAGTGGGATAAGCTTGAATCTTCGCAGCTTTGCACAAATCCGGTTGAGCATTTTTTCCCCTGGGATCGCACTCAATGTAAGTAATCGCGGTAAATGCTTGTTTGCCGAAAAGTTCTTGTTGCGTGTGACAGTGAGGACACCAGTAAGCACCGTACATTTTAGCTTTGATAGTCTGCAAATGGGTTGCTAAAGCTATTTGATCCGGCGCGGATTCGCTAAGAATCGGGGGCGCTTCTGGTTCGGTAACAGGCTGTGCGGCAGGAGGTGGAGGGAGGGTTTGTGCTAAAGTTTGAGTGGATTGGTTGCTGAAGCTTAACTGTGCAATTCCTCCGTCTGCTTTGGTACTGCCGAAAATCCCCAGAGTTAGGAAAATTGCGATCGCACAAAAGTTGAATTTGCTTACTTTCATCTTGAATTTCATCTGGGATTTGCTAGGATTTCGCGAGCTTGATTCATAGCCTCTACAGCATTGTGTACCACAAAAATGTTATTTTTGCCTAAATCTTTAAAGAAAAGTTGACTTTCGGCGCTGTCGTTTAACAAGATAACTTGCTTGTGAGCTTTGATGGCGAGGGCAATTTCCGAAGCGGTACCCGCGCCCGTACCGCAGGCAATTATCACATCTGAAGAAAGAATATTAATGTTATTTCTGGCGTTTCCCATATCGGTGACAATGGCAATATCCACAGCTTCGGAAATGCCGCGAGTATCGTTTTCCGGAAGGATGCCGATTGTTAAACCGTTAGCTGATTTTGCACCTTTGTTGGCGGCATCCATCACGCCGACATTTCTACCGCCAGTTAGCAATATCCATCCAGCTTCGGCGATGAGTTGTCCGAGTTGATAGGCGTTTTCTAAGTCGGTTGATGTGGCACTTTCGCCTGGGCCCATGATGCCAATGATAGTTTTTTTCATGGTTTTAGAGTAAATAGGGTGTTATTAATACTTGCTAGTTTTTTGGCGCTATCTGCGAATGTATGTTATCATATAAATAGTGGTTTATTCAAAATATTTTTAACACAACTAACTTCCCTAATTTTCCTAGTATTTTTCCTATGAAAGAGCAAACATTTAAACTAGATGAATCTCAGATAAAATTTTTAGAACTCTGTCAAAACTATGGATTTAAAGATGCTAGTGAATTAGTTAGAATAGCGACTCAACGGTTGTAAATAGCGTTAGAAACGGAGCAGTTGAAAGAATCTGCGATGCTCTATGCAGAAGTTTATGCAGAAGATACAGACTTGCAAGAATTGACGGAATTAGGTTTAGAAGAATGGCTGAAGCTATAAAATTAAAACGCGGTTTAATTATTGAAGTTAATCTCGATCCAACGAAGGGTTCTGAAACGGGGAAAATTAGACCTTGTGTTGTTGTGACCAACAATACTTATAATGAGCGAGTTCCTGTAATCCAGGTTGTTCCAATTACTGCTTGGAGTGAAAAAAAAGCCAAGATTAAAAGTAATGTGGAGATTGAAGTTTCAGAAGCAAATGGATTAACCAAAAAAATCTATTGCAGATTGTTTGCAAACGCGGCCTATAGATTATTTTTTTCGCTTGGTGGATATCCGAGGTGAACTTGAGCCAGAGGTTTTACTAAAAATCGATCGAGCTCTCAGAATCGTGTTTGCTTTGTAATTTTCAAAATTTTTAAATAATAATCAATAGATTGCGAGGCGATCGGTATTTTTGGTACTTATGAACTGAGTGCTAAGGGTTGTTTGACCAATTGTTCGACAACTAGCGATCGACAAACAGCTTCAATTTTATTATTTCCACCAATTTCAAATAACAGATGCAGCCACTCATTAGGAGAAAGGGATAGATTTTCTAACCAAGGAGAGGGAGTAACTTGCTCCCAGCCGACGATTGTACCGAGGTTCGCAGGTTTTTCCTTTAACTCATCAGAATTGGGGTTGAGTTGTACATCCAGTCGAATGCAGGTTTTGAGAATAATGTTGAAAAATTGGTCATTGGTAGCAACTTCAGAAGTAGAATTAGTTGAATTGAGTTGCCAATAGTAGTTGAGATTGAGGACATAATCATAGGGAAATTGCCACCCCATCGATAGCAGTTCTGATTCGGTAAAATCGTATTGTTGCCAAATTTCTTCAAAGTTCATAGTCTGATAAATAAATGGGGTTAAGGGAGCAGAATAAAGTGTGTGTCTCCACGACTTCCGGGTTTTCCTGATGCGTTTAGGGGTTGTTCTGCGGGTGCGCCACCTCCTGGGCCATTGTAAACGCGAGCATAGGATGAAGCATCAGGTTGAGTCATAATTCTGACACTGTATTGAGTGTTTGGGCTTGTCCAAATTGTACCCGCACCGCTTTTTGATCCTCCTCTAGCTGGAGTGGATATCCAACCCGAAGCAGTAAGTTCTGTTTCGAGGGTGATTTTATCGATTCCACTGACAAGGAAATTAAGAACATCTGTGACAGTTAGGATGTTACCTGATGAGATAGTTCATGGAAGTTGGGTTTAGGGTGCGGGAATACTGAGAGAGCGAGATCCCTTCATGATTATAAAACGGGCGAGATCCCTTCTGAATTGTTAGAAAGGGATCTCCATCTTTTTTTACCGCAGATGGACGCAGATTAACGCGGATGTCAGAAAGAATATCGATTTTTTGATGAATTATGGGCGGCTTTTTGGATTTGGGTGAAAAAGGGATCTCGCCATGATTGATTGAGAAAGATTAAAAAATAGACATTAATTTTTCACTTCCTGAAAAATCTTATAATATTCGCAAATTATTTCAATAAAAATATCCCCTTCTAACCGAAAATAACTCAAAGCAGATAAATCTAAATTAGCAGAAAAATTGAAAGGATAGGACATGGAAGATAAGAAAGTTTCAGCATTTTCTTCAAGCTTTTTCAGTTCGACTTCTCCTACCCAAAAACAGTAATTTTCATCATCGGAATTGATGGGGCGAGAAATCACTAGGTGAAGAATGCGATCGAACTCGATCGCTACATCTCCCACTTCGGGGCCAAAGGTGAAGTCTAAACGCAAGCCAAGATTTTGAGGGCGAAGTGAAACCCCTACTAAATCGGCACTTTTTAAGTCTTCTAAAAAGGTTTTGAGGTTGAGTGCGAGATCGGTTGTCATAGAATCACTTTTCCTCCGGCAAGTAGAAGCGATCGCCTTTCTGGATTATCCTGAGAAAGGGATCGCTCAAAGACTAATGGAAACAACATCCCCAGCATCATTAATGCGAATTGCCGAACCTGCTGACAGGGACGATATCATAGTGCTAACTTGTCTCATCAAAGGTACAAGATGTCTGGTCTCGTACTGCTAGAATCTAAGACCACAATTCTAATAACATAACTTGCTAGATTTTGTTGATAGGGAAGATTTTTATCAGCCGTGATAAAAACCTCAAAAGGATGATTCTCGGATCTATCCAGAATTTCCCTGTCTTTTAGCCCTCTCCACCCCATGTCATAAACATTGCTGATTGAATGACCCTCGTCTAAGAAAGGCTGCTTCAGTTTTTGACTCAAGAGATTTTCATCAAGCAATATAAGCATTTGAATCACTTTCTAGCGAGAGCATCATCTTAGTGAGATTTTCTAGCACTTTAATTGCCTGACTTTCTAGGTAAGGAAAATCATTAATAAATTCTGCGAAACCGCTTTCACCTTCCAGGTAGTCGAAAAAAGTCTTTAAGGGAACGCGAGTTCCGACAAATACGGGGACACCGCTCATAATTTCTGGATCGCGGTGAATAATCCCTTTTCTTTGCAGTAATTCTTCTGTTTTCACGGGCTTTACTCCTTTATGTCAAAAGAAGTGGGCAAGTCTAGCTGTAACTGATGAGTAATTGTATCATAAATTTAGCAAAAGCGAGATCCTTTCTGAATCTGACCGATCGAGGGATCTGACTCTTCAAAAGGTAAGGGATCTCGCTCTTTTCGGTACTTATTAACTGAGTGCTAAGGGTTGTTTGACTAATTGTTTGATAACTAGCGATTGACGAAATATCAAATATATGCTAGTTTTTAATTAAAAAAAGTAGGATCTAACATGAGTGTCGCCCAAAACCCTGAAACAAAGCTGATGGAAAAAATCCGCAGTTTACCGCCAGATAAAATCACGGTATTAGAAGATTTTATCGACTTCCTATTAACGCGAAGTGAAGCTCGTCTTCTCGTTTATGCTGCGACTAAACTCTCAGAAGCAGCCTTTGCTAAAATTTGGGATAACCCAGAGGACGCGGAGTATGACGAGTTATAATTTTGGTGATGTGGTTTTAGTTCCGTTTCCTTTTACCGATCAAACTACAAATAAAAAACGTCCAGCAGTTGTGATTAGTTCTGACGTTTATAATGCAGAATATCCCGATCGCATTCTGATGGGTATAACTAGCCAAGTTGGCAGTAGTCCGAAAGTGTGTGATATTGTCATCACAGATTGGCGAGGGGCTGGGCTTCTAAAAGCTTCTATGATTAAGCCTGTGATTACGACAATTGAGAAGCAACTGATACTCAAAAAATTGGGCAGGCTTCAAGATGTAGATATCCAGTCTTTGAAAGAGGGATTGATTGGAATTATAGGTAATAATTGAGCGAGATCCCTTCTGAATTATTAGAAAGGGATCTCGATCTTTTTTGACCGCAGATGGACGCAGATTAACGCGGATGCAGGAAGGAATCTCGATCGTTGGATGAATTATGGGCGATCGGCTTTCTTAATTGCCCGGTAGGGACACGGCACTGCCGTGTCCTCCGAGCCCCTGGTAAGGAGACGGCAGTGCCGTGTCCCTACGATGGAAGGCGATCGCGAGTTCATTTCAAATAAAGAGCGATCGCGCTTTTTTGACCGCTTGTGAGATCCTTCCTACCGTCAGGACAAGCTTGACAAACACCCACAAGCCATTCCTCATTCCTTCCTACTCAATACTTTGAATTAATTTAATGTTATTCCTCAGCCATTCATTGACCAAAACTTGAACATCAATATTTTTATGTTCAGCAATTTTAGTCACAAACTGCTCGACATCAGCTTCGAGATAAATCGGATAATGAAACGTAGCATCAGGATTGTAAAACTTGCCTTGTTCTGCTTTAGCAAAATCATACTCAGATTTCATAATTTTCTCTGTTGATAAGTTTGTGTTTCAGTGAAAGTAGCTTTCCGAGCGGAAATAATCCGAATGATGCAGGAGGAGCTATCAGTTTGTTCAAAGGTATGAACAACAAGCCTGACAATGCCTGTTTCATCTAAACCTATCGTAATCCATCTGTCTTCATCTTGACTGTGTTCTTCATCATAGATTGTTAATTGATAAGAATCGCGGAAAATAGTTGAAGCTAAACGAAAGTTTAATTGATGCTTGCGAATATTTTGCTTTTCTTTGGCTATATTCCAATCAAAGTTATAATCCAAGGGTATCGATCGTGAAATTAATGTATAAGCAAATTATAGCATGACTTATGAGTTGATTCAATTCGGATAGTTGAAAAATAGTTGAAAAAGGGCGATCGCTCTTCAAAAAGAAAGGGCGATCGCCATGATTGATGAATTATGGGCGATCGGCCTTCTGGATTTGACAGAGAAAGGGCGAGCGCGACTTCATTTCATATCGAGGGCGAGCGCTCTTTTTTGATAGGGGAAAAAGGGCGAGCGCTTTTATTGTTGGTGAGAGTTAGCAGAGGGTGATCGTTCTTGTTTGATAAAGAACGAGCGCCGACAAGAATTAGTAAGAATCAACTAGCTATTCTTCCACAGCCAATATGCCTCAAGAGGACTCATTGTTGCTTTTCTGACTAGATTTTGATCCGCATTTGCGCTTACAGAACCATTTTTAGTTCCAACCGCTAGATGAAAGTGTGCATTGCTTCCCAGTTGACTCCCTACTGTACCAATTTGATCTCCAACTTTTACCTGGTCGCCTGGGTTCCGCTTACCTAGACTTTGTAAATGGCCATAGACCCATACCTTACCATTCTTATCTTCAACAGCAATGAAGTAGCCGTTGCTTGATGATTTTGTGTCATCTGTCCAAACAATTTTCCCATCTACCGCAGCTTTTACCGGATCTCCTGCTTTAGCCTTAAAATCAATTCCTGAATGCCACTTTCCGAAACGATTGTAGTAACTTTGGTCATACAAGTATCCTGCATTCATTTGTCGCTGACTGCCCAAGATTGATGTCGAAAGCTCGGCGTAAATTTGTTTAATTTCAACCGTACTTTCTCCATTACTTTGGTTTCCATCAAATCGGATATTATCCCCTGTTTGAGCATCCCACCAACTATCATCTTTTGAGAATTGAGGATAGTAACTCCCTGGAGAAACTGGTGGCGCTACATCCTTCCAAGATAGGTCGAAATTAGCATTTAAATCTCGGTCATAGAAAAGGGCAACAACACGATACTTACCGCTCTCTTTGGATTTGAATTCGTACTGTTTAGGGTTGCCGTACTGCTCTTGCCACCAACCGCTAGTATTTGGATTAATCGATGTATCTGTGATAGGAGTGATTAATTCCCACGCATCAGGCTTGTCAAGGGGTCTGGCAAATAACCGGAATCCGTCATCACCTCTGGCACTGAACTTGTACGTTTTATTAGCCTCAAAGTCCGCGTCGGTGTAGGTTTTGATTACGAAGTTGTCAGCGGGGAACTGAGAATTCCCATTAGGAGAACCCTTACCCCAATCAAATTTTAGCTCTTTTTTGCTGTTGGAGCCTAAATTGAAAGAACCAAGGAATTTCGATGTAGGAGTTGCATCGCTTAGCTTTCCGGGTGGCTGGAGTTCACTGCCTCGATCCCACTTATAAACCTCTGCTTTCCAATTTTTTGAGATATCAACGTAAGTGCTAGGAATTGGTGCAGGAGAAGACACATCTTTAACAAAAGACTCGAAAGCCTTAACCCCTCCAAAATCGACAGTAGCCACTTTGCTACCATTCCAAATCATAGAACCCTTTTCAAACACCTGCGTGATAACGCCGCTAATCTGTTCAACCTGATTTTGAAGTGGTTTACCCATCCGGCTTTCACCACCAATTTTCTGATATTCTTTGCCAATCTCTCCCACTATCTGAAATGGATTTGACACAGGAGGCGATGGCGGATTCTGAGTTTGTTTCTCTGGCAGATTTACCTCTACATATGGCTCACTACCATTAGCATTGGGGTAAAAATTCATTTTCAAGGTGTATGAATCTACCTTAGAGAGACTTCCCTTATCAACAGTCACTGTGTAAGTACCTGCTGGCAATTGACCCCCTGGTAGTGTATTTGCATTAGCAGGTTGAGAGCCAGCAGATTGTAAATAAATACCATTACCCTTCAGGGTTGCACTGCCTATGTTGAGTGTTCCGAATTGCAAAGGAGTCGGTTGATTCACGGTAAAAGTGTAGACATCTGATGGATTAGAATCATCTAGCGAACCGTGATAAAATGTCCGCCCGGATGTCTTTACCTGATTCCAATTTTGCGTCGCCCTTTCCATTGGCGTAACTTTCCCTTCTCCATCCCAAGTTATAGGCGTGATAAACGGTGAAGGCGTGTAACTTTGCGGCTTTGTATCCTTCGCCATTGCCACAGCTTTATTGAAATTCACCACCCCAAAACCCGTTTCCTGATCCCATCCGGGCTCCTTCAAATCGATCGCACTTCCAGTCAAAATATCAATGATTTGAGTAGGATTCAAATCGGGATTAGCCTCCCAAACCTTAGATGCCATCCCCGCAGCCTTAGCCGCCGATGCAGAAGTTCCCGACATCGTACCAATATCATCGCCAACAGTCGATAAAGTTGGATTGTCAATTGTTCCGCCCGGTACTAAAATATCCAAACCGTAGCCGTAGCTGGAATAATCCGATCGCCCAAATCCATCAGATGAACCAACCGTCAGAATATTCTCAAATTCCTGGGAAGATTGACCCAAAACAGACATCACACCGCCGTCATTTCCCGCCGCCACAACTAACAGCACTCCATTCTGACGCGCATTTTCTAATGCAGCACGTTCTCTGGGTGTAAACTCGTAACGAGTGGTAATGCTTCCGTCAGCATTCTTTTGAGTTAAATCGAGAGGCAAAAGGGCGATCGCATTCTTTTGCTTTTGTGCCTTCGCCTCACCCACAAAATCAGTTAAAGCTAAATCCCATTCGCCGGAACCAATTGCCCGACTTAGATAAACATTCGCCTTATCGTTGTAGCCGTCAACGCCTTTGTCGTTGCCTTGAATCGCACTCACTAAACCCCAGCTAAATGTGCCGTGTTCGTTACCAGTGCCAGTCGTAAACAAAGGATTGCTGTCCTTGTCAATGCGATCGCGCCCCATCGTCACTTTAGAGTAATCCAAATCGGGATTGTTCGGCGCAAATCCAGTATCGAAAATGCCGATAAATGCGCGATTTTCTGCAGGCGAACTAATCGGCAATACGGTTTCAATCGGCGGTTCGGAGTCGATCGCAGGCGGTTCTACGGGTAGTTTTGGTTCGATCGGGGGTGCAAGGGCGATCGGGCGTTCTACAGGCAATTTTTGCTCAACTGGTGGAATTGTTGCGGAGGGCGGTTCCACAGCCACGGGCGGAGTTGGCTCAACTGGTGGAATTGTTGCGGAGGGCGGTTCCACAGCCACGGGCGGAGTTGGCTCAACTGGTGGAATTGTTGCGGAGGGCGGTTCCACAGCCACTGGCGGAGTTGGCTCAACTGGTGGAATTGTTGCGGAGGGCGGCTCCACAGCCACTGGCGGAGTTGGCTCAACTGGTGGAATTGTTGCCATCGGCGGTTCCACAGCCACTGGCGGAGTTGGCTCAACTGGTGGAATTGTTGCCATCGGCGGTTCCACAGCCACTGGCGGAGTTGGCTCAACTGGTGGAATTGTTGCGGAGGGCGGTTCCACAGCCACGGGCGGAGTTGGCTCAACTGGTGGAATTGTTGCGGAGGGCGGTTCCACAGCCACTGGCGGTTCTAGCTCAACTGGTGGAATTGTTGCGGAGGGCGGTTCCACAGCCACTGGCGGTTCTAGCTCAACTGGTGGAATTGTTGCGGAGGGCGGTTCCACAGCCACTGGCGGAGTTGGCTCAACTGGTGGAATTGTTGCGGAGGGCGGTTCCACAGCCACTGGCGGAGTTGTCTCAACTGGTGGCGTTACAGCAACCGGCGGAGTTGTCTCAACTGGCGGCGTTACAGCAACCGGCGGTTCTTGCACCGGCTGCTTTGATGCGACATAATCGATGAGTTTTTTGCCGCCATCAAGTTTAGTCCAATCCTTAGCCGGATCGATAACTTTGTCGATCGACACTGCTTTGCCCGTCGCACCTGTTAAATTGAAAACCAAATCGTTGTAATCTTTATCAGAACCCGTATCAACCCGCTGATCTTCCATCGCAAATGCCTTACCTTTGCCAGTGACATCTGCTATTTGACCCGACAAAAAAGCATCATCTGGATTCAAGCTGGATAAGGACAGCAGCGGGCGTTTGTCACCGCCAGCACCGGGATTGTTAAACACATCTTGCACGGTACCGTTCGGCACCAGCATCACCGCAAATGCTTCTCCCGGTTTCATGAGAAATGTTTTCGGCCCGCTGTACTGTCCTCCGTTATAATTTTCTTCTCCTAAACTGCCGTTAAATAGCGGATTTGCGCCTTCTATGGGGTCAGAAATTACGACGTGACCGAATAAAGAATTGCTCAAAGCTCGTCTTGCTGATTCTTTGATAAATTCCTCGGAACGAGGATCGAAATTCTCCATTCCCTGCACGCTGAAAACGGCAACTTCACCTTGATAATTGCCGCCGTCGTGCAGCCAGTCAAAGCCAACTTGACCGGTTGAATCGGCTGTGAAAAAACCGGAGGTAACGCCTAAACCTGTGAGCGGATCGACTTTGCCGTCGGGTGTTAAACTAACTTGATAATTTGTATCGCGCGAAGGTGCAGAAATTTTGAGTGCATAATTTGTTGCACCTAAGTTATCGATGCTAAAAGTGCCGGAATTTGTGCCGTCGGTTTCGATGTCTTTGACGACTTTTCCCTGACTGTCGAGAAGCTGCATCCCGACAACGGAACTAAATCCTTCAGCGGTAACTCGAAAGCTGCCTGGATTTAGCCGATCGAAACGATAGGTGTCTGTGGGGTCAGTTTTGCCCGCAAAGTCGATCGAGAAATAGTTGTCCTTGAGATTGCCGATAGAAGTAGTAGACATGGCGCACCTCGATTAATCCGATAATTTGGGCTGACATTTATCTATCTGGAGTGCGTCGGAGTTTTTATGCGTTTTGTAATATAACTTCACACAGGGTGTGGGGCAAACTCGCATAACTTCCGCCGCTACTTATCTATCTGGAGTGCGTCGGAGTTTTTATGCGAAGTTTCTGTTTTTGTAATATAACTTTACATATAGGGTGCGATCGCCCGTAGGAGATGGCAGTGTTCGGACTTACCACGGGGCCCAGAAACCGGGTTTTTTACGAAAATACCCGTTACAACCCTCAGATTGGGTAAAAAACCCGGTTTCTTCGATCGCGCCGTGCGTAAGTCCTGCATTAAAAAATCTCCCCCACAATCATCCCCGCCAATATCACAAAACCCACCCAAACATTTTGGCGGAAAATTTGACCGTAAACGGGATTCGGAATGTCGGCCTTTCGCAGTTGACTGTACTGCAA
Source organism: Tychonema sp. LEGE 07196 (assembly GCF_963890365.1). Lineage (NCBI taxonomy): Bacteria > Bacillati > Cyanobacteriota > Cyanophyceae > Oscillatoriales > Microcoleaceae > Tychonema > Tychonema sp. LEGE 07196. The sequence continues at coordinate 14,556 of NZ_CAWPRX010000022.1, forward strand.
AACCCACAAAATCGCTGCCGCACAAATTGCGATCCAAAAACCAATATGCAAATGTAAATTAATCCCCATTGCTGCTAACAAACCGACAGTTCCAACAAAGAAAAAACCCACAGCATTAGCGGCATTATCCCCGAAAAATATCGCGCTGGAATTCACACCCAAACGCAAATCATCTTCTCTGTCGCTCATCGCGTAAACTGTGTCAAATCCCATCGTCCACAACACGACTGCTCCCCACAGCAGCCAAGTTGCTATTTCTAATTGATTGACGGCCGCGCTCCAACTAATTAAAACTGCAAATCCCCAGGCTATTGATAATACTAATTGCGGTACTGGAAAGACTCTTTTTGCTAGGGGATAGCAGATAATTACTGGTACGGCGGCGACACACAGCCAGAAGCTTAAGGGATTGAGATAAAAGGCGAGAATCGCCGCGCTTGCTAAGGAAATTAAGGCAACTCCTATTCCTGTTTGTACGGTGAGGGCGCGGGATGCTAGGGGGCGCGATCGCGTTCTTTCGACTTCGGGATCGATATCGCGATCCCACAAGTCGTTGATCGCGCATCCCGCCGCACTCGTGGCTAAGGTGCCCAACACGATCGCGCCTACCAACGCTACTGGTGGCTTACCCTGTGCTGCTAAAAACACGGCCCAGAGGGCTGGTATCATTAAAATCAGCCTTCCTGCTGGTTTGTCCCACCTCAAAAGCTTTATGATGGTTAGTAATTTGGATTCGGTTGGGCGATCGGACTCTTGAAGCATTTTAATTCTAGATTTTAGATTTTTAACATTAAATGTTATCAAATTTTAGGCAAAATCACCTAAGATAGCGGTTCTCAACAAAGTGATGTATGTCCCCATGCCCTGCGCGGCCGATACCCGATGCCCGATGCCCTAATTCCCGATTTTTGCTGATTTCATAGGATGCCTAACTGGATTCGTGAAATAATCATAATATCTGTCAACCCCCATACACTCCAATGGTTAATTCAAGTGCTTCTGCGGAGTCAAATCGCATTATTGCTGCTATAGATATGGGTACTAACTCGTTTCACATGGTGGTGGCGCGGATCGATCCGAAATTACCCGCCTTTGCGATTATTGCTAGAGAAAAAGATACGGTTCGGTTAGGCGATTCCGAAGCAAAAACAGGCTGTTTAAAGGCTGAGGTTATGGAAAGGGCGATCGCCACTCTGAGCCGTTTTCTAGACATTGCTAAAACTTTCAACGCCGAACAAATTATCGCTGTGGCTACCAGTGCGATTCGAGAAGCTCCTAACGGGCGGGATTTTCTCAAACGAGTTGCTGACGAATTAGACCTGAATGTTAGCTTAATTTCCGGTCAGGAAGAAGCGCGGAGAATTTATCTCGGCGTGCTTTCGGGTATGGAATTCAACAATCAGTCCCAGGTAATTATTGATATTGGGGGCGGTTCTACCGAGTTAATTTTAGGAGATAGCTCGGAATCTCGCTGTCTCACCAGTACCAAAATCGGTGCTGTGCGCTTAACAAAAGAATTTGTTAAAACTGACCCGATTAGCAGAGAGGAGTTTGCCTATTTGCAAGCTTATATTCGGATTTCGCTCGAAAGACCGATCGACGAATTGCGAACTCAATTCAAGGCTGGCGAAACTCTGCGTTTAATTGGCACCGCTGGAACCATCGAAACTCTAGCAGCCATTAACGCTCGCGAAAAGCTGGGAACAGTTCCGAGTCCGTTGACTGGCTATCAATTAAGTCTAAAGGATTTGCGCGATTTAGTCAACCGTTTCCGCAAACTTTCTTACTCAGAAAGACTGGCAATTCCGGGAATGTCGGACAAGCGGGCAGAAATTATTCTCGCCGGCGCTTTGATTTTGCAGGAAGCGATGACACTATTAGGAATGGAATCGATCACTGTGTGCGATCGGTCTCTGAGAGAAGGCGTCATTGTTGACTGGATGCTGAGTCACGGGTTAATAGAAAACCGCTTGCGCTATCAAGGTTCAATCCGCCAGCGCAGCATTCTGCTGATGGCTGAAAAATATCAAGTCAATACAGAACAAAGCGAAAGAACCGCAGAATTTTCCCTCAAATTGTTCGACCAAACCCAAGGAATTTTACACAATTGGGGAACCGAAGAACGGGAGTTGCTGTGGGCCGCCGCGATTCTGCACAACTGCGGTTTGTACGTCAGTCATTCGGCGCACCACAAACATTCTTACTATTTAATTCGCAATGGTGAGTTATTGGGATACTCTGAAACAGAGATTGAAGTAATTGCTAATTTGGCTCGCTATCACCGGAAAAGCCCCCCGAAAAAGAAACATGATAATTTTGTAACCCTCCCCAAGAACTACCGAGATATCGTTAGTAAACTCCATCCTTTTCTGCGGCTGGCTGTAGCTTTAGACAGGCGGCAAATAGGCGCAATTGCTAATTTCAAAAGTGAACACCGCCCAGAAGTTCGAGAGTTTCACTTGCGGCTTCAACCGCTCGACTCCGAGGACGATTGCGCTTTGGAAATGTGGAGTTTGGATTACAAGAAACCGTGTTTTGAAGATGAGTACAATCTCAAATTGATAGCAACCTTGGAGAAAATATGCGGTTAAAAGTCATTAGTTGTTAGTTGTTAGTTATTGGTTATTGGTTATTGGTTATTGGTTATTGGTTATTTCTTACAAATTTCCAATTTCTAATTCTCAATTGTCAATAACAACTAACCAATAACAGCTAACAGTTAACAGTTAACAGTCAACAGTTAACAGTCAACAGTCAACAATCAAATACAAAGATGTCAAATCCCTTGCTTTCCCTCAACTACGAACCAGCCCTCGAATCCCTCGGCGGCGACTATTTTGATGAAGTCCCCGCAGCCGATTTCCCCCAACACATCCTCCGTTTTCGCAACGACAAATTATTGCCCGTATTGGGTTTAGATCCCGCACAAGTAACCGACCAACATTTCATCGAAGCCTTCGGTCAATTTCACTGCGTGCGTCCCTTTCTCGCACTCCGCTACCACGGCTATCAATTCAACGAATACAACCCGAATTTAGGCGACGGTAGAGGCTTTTTGTACGGTCAAGTTCGCGGTACTGACGGCAGACTTTATGACTTCGGGACTAAAGGTTCCGGCCGCACTCCCTACTCGCGGCACGCTGACGGTAGACTCACTCTCAAAGGGGGAATTCGCGAAGTTTTAGCCGCCGAAGCTTTGCACAGATTGGGAGTTCGGACATCTCGCTGTTTTAGTTTAGTTGAAACTGGGGATGCTTTGTGGCGGGGCGACGAACCCTCTCCCACGCGATCGTCCGTAATGGTTCGTTTTAGCCACTCTCATATCCGTTTTGGCACTTTTGAAAGACTACATTATATCCGCCGCCCGGATTTAACTAAAAAACTTTTAGATTTTGTAATTGAATATTACTATCCCGAACTGCATTTAGCAGCAAGCAATTCTGGTACTTCTTCCGAAGAAAAGTATGCGCTATTTTATGCAGAATTAGTGCAGCGTGTAGCCGAATTAGTCGCTCAGTGGATGGCTGCTGGTTTTTGTCACGCGGTGCTGAATACTGATAATATGTCGATTACTGGAGAAAGTTTTGATTACGGGCCTTTTGCTTTTATCCCAACTTACAAGCCGGAATTTACAGCAGCTTATTTCGATCACTACGGTCTTTATTGTTACGGAAATCAACCGTTTATTTGCAAGGGGAATTTAGAGAAGCTCCAGCAACCGCTAGCAGCGGCAATTCCTCAAGCTGATATGGATGCTGGTTTGGCAAAGTTTGGCGATTATTATAATGCAGCTTACCGCAAGTTGATGCTGAATAGATTGGGATTTGAGGATTTGCCAGAAGCTGATGGCGATGAGCTTTTGAAGCTGACAATTAAGATGCTGGCGGAGTCTCAAGTAGATTATCACGATTTCTTTTGGGAGTTGCGCCGACAGTTCGATCGCACTTGGCGAGATGATGCTAGTCTAATCTTTAGCGAGGCGGAACCAGCAGATTTGTTAGCACATTGGCGGGAGTTTTATTGTCACGTTTTGCAAAGTTTGTCGGCGGACGATATGGATAAAATGGTCCAGAGGTTGCGCCAGCACAATCCCGAACAATCGCTGTTGAGGCCGACGATTGAGGCTGTTTGGGAACCCATCGCTCTTGAGGATAATTGGCAACCTTTTTATGATTTGGTTGAGCGAATTCAAAATCCCGAAGGTTGATTTACAGGAATAAAAAAGGTTCGTAGTAGGGACTTTAGTCCTCAAAAAAGATAGGAATAAATTCCTTACTACGAACTAACATTATTTGATTTTTTCAATCTCAAATTGTGTGTCTTTGTAACCGCCGGTAAGTCCTTGATCGAGAAAGATTTTGCCCGCTTTTTCTAAGTCGCTAATTGCTCCTGCTTTGTCTCCCAAGGAGCGGCGAACCATTCCTCTACCGTAGTAAGCTGCTGCATAATTCGGATTCAGCCGAATGGCTTGCACATAATCGCCGATCGCACTATTGTAATTATTTAACTGCTGGTAAACCTTCGCCCGATTGGCGTAAGCTTCCGCATCGTTGGGATTGAGGCCGATTGCGGCAGTAAAATCTGCGATCGCCCCCTGGCTATCTCCCCCTGCGTGGTGAGCCAAACCGCGATTGCTCAAAGCATTATAATTGTTCGGATTTAGTGTCACCGCTTGGGTGCAATCGGCAATTGCTTTCGGATAATCCTTCAAATTTAAATAAGCAATGCAGCGATTGTTGTAAGGAACCCCATCTTCATCGCTCAGCGAAATCGCCTGAGTGCAATCGTCAATCGCCGCTTGATACGATCCCAAATTCAACTGCGTGCTGCAACGATTAGTGTAAGCATCTCCACTCTTGGGATCGATCGCAATTACCTGAGAATAATCCGCCAAAGCTCCCTGATAATCTCCAAGGTGAAAGCGAGCTCTCCCCCGACTGTAGAAAGCATCAACATTCTGAGCGTCGAGTTTAATTGCTTCAGTATAATCTCCGATCGCCCCCTGCAAATCTCCGCTCCCGGCGCGAGCCAGCCCCCGCGAATGATAAGCTTTAACAAGCTTCGGCTGCAACCGAATTGCTTCAGTAAAATCCTGAATAGCCATATTGTAATCTTGTAGTTCTAAATAGGTAATTCCTCTTTCATAATAGGTATCAACATCGTTGGGCTGGATCTTCAAAACCTGAGTATAATCCTCAATCGCCCCGCGCTTGTCGTTAAAATCGTTCCTGGCTAATCCCCGGTTAAAATAAGCCTTAAAATATTTAGGATTTAGGGCGATCGCCTGAGAATAATCGGCAATTGCTTCTTGATATTTTTTTAAATCGTAATTAGCATTGCCCCGCACATAAAAACTATCAGCATTGTTAGGATTTAATTGAATTGACTTATTGAAAGCTTCCAAAGCTGCCGCCGCATCTTGATTGCGAGACTTTTCTACTCCCAGTTCGTAATATTCCTTAGCTTTAATCGGATTCGGGCGGCTGCAATAACTCAACAGAAATACCAGAGATATTGCCCCGAATCCAGCCAAAATCAGCCACCAAAACCGAGGGCCAAAACGTGATGCAAAACTATCAACAGAGCGTAAACTATTAGGAGCCCTACTTTTCTGTTGAGCTGTATGAGGTTCTTGGCGATGCGTCAGCTTGCTGAGAGCCGCCAAAACGTCCTCAGCCGATTGATAGCGTTTGCCAAATTGGTGACAGACCATTTTGTCAATTATATTTGCCAATCCCGGAGAACATTGAGCTCGGTTGCGCCAAACAATTTCCCCGGTGTGAGAAGGACTCGGATCTTGCAACTTTGGCAAATCGGTACCGGGTAAACCCGTGATAGCTTGGATTGCCATCATCCCTACGGCATAGAGATCGCTGCTAAATTGGGGGTTGCCTTGAAATTGCTCGATCGGCATATAAGCCGGAGTCCCCGTCGCAATGGTGCGCGGAAATTCTGTATCGAAATCGATGACGTGATTCGCAACTTCTTTAACTGAACCGAAGTCAATTAAAACTAATTTGCTGTCTGGTTTGCGGCGGATTAAGTTGGAGGGATTAACGTCGCGGTGAATCACTCCCTGAGAGTGTACGAAGGCGAGAAGTTGTAATATTTCTTCCAACAACGACAGCACCCGTTCTTCCCGCCAAGGTTGACCGGCAACAATTTCCCGATTTAGGGCGTGTCCTGGCACAAACTCTTCTACCAGGTAGAATTGATTGCTTTCTTCAAAATAAGCGAGCAAAAATGGAATTTGATCGTGTTTTCCTAGCTTTTCTAATATTTCTGCTTCTTGTTTAAATAAGCGGTAAGCTGTTTTGAGAACTGCGGAAGTGTTGCTGGGAGGACGAAGTTGTTTTACTACACATTGAGGGTGGCCAGGTCGGCGAGTATCGACAGCTAAATAAGTTTGTCCAAAAGCTCCTGAACTGAGAATTTGCACTACGCGATAACGCCTATCTAAAAGTTGACCAACCATGTTCATATCGATATTTGATAATTGGTAATTGGGATTTGGAAATTGGGAGTTTATCGCGGGTAATTGGTAATTTGGAGTTGGTGATTGGGAATTGCTGATTGGTGATTTTGCCTTTTTCTTTTTTTCTGCCTCATTCTTCATTGTTGGTTGTTCCTGATAACTAATGACTGATGACTGATGACTGTTAACTGTTAGTTGTTATTGGGAATTGAGAATTGGGCTCTAGCGTTGTGGAGGGATTGGAAATTCGTAGCAAGTAACCAATAACCAATAACCAATAACCAATAACCAATAACCAATAACCAATAACAACTAACCAATTTCCACCAACTAATGACTACTGACTAATGACTACTGACTAATAGTTTATTTAGGGTCGTTTATTTGTGCTTGTGCGTTTTGGAAACCATCGGCTCTTCCTTGTTCTAGAAACAGTGTTGCAGCTTTCTGAAAATCTTCGATCGCCCCAGCCCGATCTTTGAGTTGGCGGCGCACGAGGCCCCGGCTGTAAAAAGCAGTAGCATTGTTGGGGTTGAGCCGCAGCGACTGAGCGAAATCCTCAACCGCTAAAGGGTAATTTTTTTGTTCTGAGTACAGGCTACCGCGATTGCTGTATGCTACGGCATCGCTGGGATTGAGCCCAATTGCGCGGGTAAAATCTTCCACAGCCCCGAGTTTGTCTCCCGAAGCCGATCGAGCTAATCCTCGATTGCTGTATGCTTTGGGATTGTTGCTGTTAAGTCCGATCGCCAAACTGCAATCTTCAGCAGCCTTTTGAAATTGTTTTAAATTTAGATAAGCAATGCAGCGGTTGTTGTAAGCTGCTTCATCTTTGGGATCGAGATTAATTGCGCGGGTGCAATCTTCAATCGCTTTGTCGTAGGTTGCCAAATTTAAGTAAGCGCTGCACCGATTGGTATAAGCATCAGCTTGTTCTGGTTCCAATTCGATCGCCTTAGTATAATCTTCCATCGCTCCTTGATAATCTGCCAGATTAAAGCGCGATCGACCGCGACTGTAGTAAACGCTAGCTTGTTTGGGGCTAATTTGAATCGCTTGGGTAAAATCTGCCATTGCTCCAGTTTTGTCCCCAGAGGCCGATCGAGCTAAACCCCGATTGCTGTAAGCTACAGCATCGTTGGGAGTGAGCCGAATTGCTTGAGTGTAGTCTTCAATGGCCGTGCGGTAGTCAGCCAAATCGTAGTAGACTAAACCCCGCTGAGAGTATGCCTCACTGTCGCTCGGACTCAGCCGCAATACTTGGGTAAAATCCTCCACGGCCCCCCGCTTGTCGCCTGTGTCGAGGCGCGCCAAACCTCGATTATAGATGGCTTTGGTGTGGTTCGGATTAACTTTAATTGCTTGCGTATAATCTGCCTTTGCTTGCTCTGTCGCACCCATGTCGTAGCGAGCATTAGCCCGCTTGTAGAAAGTTTCGGCATCGCCAGCATTGAGGGCGATGGCTTGAGTATAATCGGCGATCGCGCCTGTTTTGTCACCTTGTTGTGCCTTAGCCACGCCGCGGGCGAAGAATTCTTTCGCCCTCGCCGGACTTTTAATATGTCCGAAGTACATGATGACTGCTGTCAAGATCGAAGCGGAGACTATTGCAGCCAACAGCAGCAGTTTAGTAGGGCGCTGGATGGGCGGTTTACTCCTAGGCTTGGTGATGATGGTGGCTGGTGATGGAAGGGCATCCCATTTTACGGCGATTTGTTTGATGTCTGCCAAAACTTCGGCTGCTTCGTGATAGCGTTCTTCTTTGTCGGAGCGCACCATTCGATCGATAATACGTGTTAGAGTCGCCGAACAAGTTGCCCGATTGTGCCACGGAATCTCGCCTTTTTTGTTGTTTCTCAGGGCGCTGAGTTCCTTGGGTGAGAGTCCCGTTACCGCAAGCTGGGCGATCGTACCTAGAGCGTAGATGTCGCTATTGTAGTGGGGGTTGCCTTGCGATTGCTCGATCGGCACGTACAAAGCCTGCACCGCCAACTCCTGTTTTTTTCCCAAAGGCGATTTAACAGACTTCGGCGGAGTTTGCGCCCACAAATCACAATTAATAAGTTCCGGGTTAATTTCTTTGTCTAAGCTAAAGTCAACCAACACAAATTTTCCGTCTGACTCGCGCCGGATAACTCTGTCTGGTTGAATTCTGCGGTGAATAAAGCCCTTGGAATGGATGAACGCCAAAATTTCTAATATCGATGATAGCAAAGTAATTACTTCATCTTCTTGCCAAGGTTCACCCGCGATCAATTCTTGACTCAAAGGTGAACCGACAATAAATTCTTCAATTAAGTATAAACTTTGATTTTCCTCAAAATACGCCAATAATTCGGGAATTTTGTCGTGTTTACCCAATTCCTCAATTATTTCTGCGTTTCTTTGAAATATAACTTTGACTAATTCGGGAGTTTGCGAACTTGTGCCGGGAAGCCGCATTTCTCTAACCGTGCATTGCGGATACCCGGGACGGTGAGTATCTGCTGCTAAATAAGTTTTTCCCACCTCACTTGAGTCTGTGACTTTAATGATGCGGTAACGTCTGTCTAGAAGTTGACCAATCATGCTCTGCCCTCTACCCTGTCAATGTTCCATTATCGCATGAAATCAGGATAGCTCACTGTGGTGTCAAACTTTTAGCTATTGATTCCGGTGTGCCAGGCAGCCGAAGAAATCGCCAGTAGTAGGACTACAGGTGCTGGCAATTTAAAGAAAGGCTATGGCCGCAACTTTGAGCCTTGTCTGAATTTGAGCAGTCCTGGACGCAGTGTTAAAAGCCGGGATGCAGTATTTCGGTAAAAAACCAATTTCTGCGTCGAGGACTATAGCATTAAGATTAGTCCCAGTCTGATGCCCGTATCGGTTGACTGTAGATGCAAACCGTGAACTTATAGTATAATTTAGTAACCGAGCAACAGATGACTTAAAATGAACGTACAACTGGTTGACTCCCTAATTCAAGTTATCTTATCTCTCTCTGCAGACGAGCAATTAGCGATTACGGACAAATTACTAGAAAACATCCCTTATCCTTCGACTCAGGAACTTATGCAGTTTGCTCAAAACGGTGGCTGTTTTGATTTTTTGCAGGACGAACCTGATATTTATACGATCGAAGATGGAGAACCTATTGCGCGATCCTAAAAAAAGGAGATATTGTATTAGTACAATTTCCATTTACTGACTTGAGTCAGATGAAATTGCGTCCTGCTTTAGTGCTGTGTGCTATCTCAATTCCTGATGAAGTTACTGTATGCTTTATTTCCTCTCAAAATGTTGCAAGATTAAATAATTAAGAGTTTGCTCTTAATGTGGAAGATATAGAATTTCCTGCAACTGGATTGCGAGTATCATCTAAAGTTAGAGTAACTCGAATAGCTACCCTCCAACGCAGATTAATTATCCGACGATAGGGTGAATTAGAAAATCTCTATATACAGCAATTAAATGCCTCTATAATCGAGGCATTGCAGATAGGGCGATCGAGATAATTATTGAACTATAGAGCAATTAAAAATGGCTGAATCACTAACAAAAGGAGGAACGATCGCAGCGATCGCCACCGCCATAGTTCCCCAACAAGGCAGCGTCGCCATTGTGCGACTTTCCGGTTCCGCAGCCTTAAAAATTGCGGAAACTCTGTTTCGCGCCCCAGGAAAGCAAATTTGGGAGTCTCACCGCATTCTTTACGGCCACATCCGCCACCCAAAAACTCAAGAATTAGTCGATGAAGTTTTGCTGTTAATCATGAAAGCGCCGCGTTCTTTCACCCGCGAAGATGTGGTGGAATTTCACTGTCACGGCGGGATTATGGCAGTTCAACAAGTTTTGCAGTTGTGTTTGGAAAGCGGGGCGAGATTGGCGCAGCCGGGAGAGTTTTCGCTGCGGGCTTTTTTGAACGGGAGGCTCGATTTAACTCAGGCTGAAAGTATTTCAGATTTGGTGGGAGCAAAATCTCCCGCTGCTGCACAAAGTGCTTTAGCTGGTTTGCAAGGAAAATTAGCGCAGCCAATTCGCAAATTAAGAACAACTTGTTTGGATTTGCTGGCAGAAATTGAGGCGAGAATTGATTTTGAGGAAGATTTGCCGCCTTTAAATGAAGCTAAAACTTGCTGGGAAATAAATCATGTTTTGGCGGAACTGTCAACAATTTTGGCGACGGCAGATCGCGGTGAATTGTTGAGAAGTGGTTTGAAAGTGGCGATTGTCGGGCGGCCGAATGTGGGAAAGTCGAGTTTGTTGAATGCGTGGAGTAAGTGCGATCGGGCGATCGTCACAGATTTGCCGGGTACGACGCGGGATGTGGTAGAATCGCAGCTAGTTGTGGGCGGCATTCCGGTGCAGGTGCTCGATACTGCCGGCATTCGAGAAACTGAAGACAAGGTAGAAAAAATTGGCGTAGAGCGATCGCGCGCTGCAGCAAAACAAGCTGATTTAGTATTATTGACAATTGACGCAGAATCTGGTTGGACAGAGGGCGATTCGGAAATTTACGAACAAGTAAAGCACCGCCAGCTAATTATAATCATCAACAAAATCGACCTAGTAAAAACCATCCCCGAACTACCTTTTTCCTCGGAAATTCACCCTGCAGTTACCGCATCTGCTGCCCTAGATCGAGGCATAGAAGACTTAGAAACAGCCATCTTAGATGCCGTCAGCCGGGGAAATTTGCAAGCAGCAAACTCCGATTTAGCAATCAATCAGCGGCAAGCAGCAGCCTTAACCAAAGCCAAAATTTCTCTGGAACAGTGCACGGATACTATTAGCAACAAATTGCCTTTAGATTTTTGGACAATAGATTTGCGCGGAGCAATTCAAGCCTTGGGGGAAGTTACGGGCGAAGAAGTGACAGAATCAGTGCTAGACAGAATATTTAGCAAGTTTTGCATTGGGAAATAGTAACTATCGAAGATTTATCTAAGACTTACGCATCAAGCCAAAGAAACCCGGTTTCTGGGCTGCTCGCCGAGACTTAAGAAACCGGGTTTCTTGCTAAGTTTATCGTTACTCAACATAAAAATTCGTAGAAACCCGGTTTCTGGA
>NZ_CAWPRX010000023.1:0-25477 GCF_963890365.1 Tychonema sp. LEGE 07196
GCCTTTACCTCATAATTTCCGGCACTTAACTCTGACAGAGAGTAGCTAAAATTTGCCCACCCTTGACTGTCTGCCGTGAAAGTTTCCGCATTACCAACCTCCACCCATTCTCCGCTTTCCTTCCTTTTAGAGAATTCTACTTTGGCGAGGTCATCAACACCGTCGGCATCGTAAACTTTACCACCAGTAAAGCTGATTTTCTCTCCCGCTGTATAAGCAGTTAAAACATCAAATTGCAAGTTTTTTGGGGCTGTATTTTCTGGTGGGAGTGAGTTGATAAAATCAAGAAAATTTTTCCCGCCTTCAGTAGTAGTCCAATCCTTAGCGGGATTAATTACTTCTTTCAACAAGATCGCTTTACCCGTTGCACCTGTCAACCTGAAAATAACATCCTGATAGTCCCCATCCGAACCCGTATCAACCCGCTGATCCTCTAGGGAAAATACCAAGCCAAGACCATTAACATCCGCTATTTGACCGTACAGCCAAGCATCATTTGGGTTGAGGCTAGATAATGAAAACAGCGGACGCTTATCTCCACCAATATCGGGATTGTCAAAAACCTCTTGGACTTGACCGTTGGGCACCAACATTACAGCATAAGCCTTTCCGGGAGTTGTGGCAAATGTTTTCACGCCCTTATACGGCCCATTATTATAATTTTCTTCTCCCAAACTGCCCCTAAATAGAGGATTTGCCCCCTCTATAGATTCAGAAATCACGACATGACCCAATACAGAATTACTCAGCGATCGCTTGGCTGCTTCCTTAATAAATCCCTTATAATCTGAAGTGAATTTCTCCATACCATCGAGGCTAAAAATAGCTATTTCTCCTTGATATCTGCCTCCATCGTTGAGTAAATCGAGCCCAACTTCACCTTTATTTGTTACAAAAAATCCTGCATCAACCCCCATGCCCGTTAACGGATCGACTTTACCATCTGGAGTTAGACTGATTTGATAGTTTGTGTCTCCGGAAACCGGAGAAACATTTAAAATATAGTCCGCCGCCCCTAAATTATCGATGCTAATAGTTCCAGCATTTGTGCCGCTAGTTGAAATACTTTTGATTACCTTCCCTTCTTTGTCCCGCAGTTCCATATTGATATCACCGCTAAAACCTTCAGCAGAGATTCGGGTACTACCCAGAGTGGGGAGACTGAAAAAATAGGTATTGGTAGAATCTGTTTTACCAGTGGAACCGATATGGAAATAGTTATCTTTGAGACTACCGATTTCAATATTAGACATTTGCACCCCGATAAATAAACTTAGATTTACAAAAAGCAACTAGCAGGAATGGGCGTAGGCGTAGCCAGCCGTAGGCATCGCTTAGCTACCTGGTCTATCGATTATCTGCGATTCAGACCTACAATCTGTCTGCCTAAGCGAAGCCTTACTTTTTACGCCAATCGTCTGTTTTTCAATAAAACTTTACAAATTCCCATTAATATCGAGAATTTAGCAAAGATTTGACTGTTTAGCAGGAAATAAATAGTGATTACTTTTGATACATCTCATTATTAGGCATTTCATCGCTAATGTAAATCAATATTTGGAGAAAAATTGATAAAGACTTGATAAAGATTTTATAAAGCCTAGATAAAGACTTTATAAACATTTGATAAACCGCTCTAGTTTGTGTTTTTTTTTGCGTAATCCTACTGATTATAACTAAGGTTGGAGCAAAGGGGGTAAAGCTATTTCGTAGGAAATCGCGCTTTTCCCCAAAATCCAAATTCATAAAAATCAACGAGAAAATCTTTGTTTGCGTTTCCGCACAGCACCAACGAGGAAAGAACCGGAAGCAAATAAACCTAACATCACTGAAGGTTCAGGAACAGCTTCGGCTTCTTCGTTCAGCATTGCGTGCATATTCAAGTTGGCTTTAGGTGTATTGAATGCAAGTTTTATCGGAAACGCAGCGGGATTAGTCGGATCGACATTCAGGCCGGTGACGCTAAATTCTTTAACACCACTACCGCCGAGGAGCAAGTTGCCCAACAACGTGCTATAATTGCTAAAATTGACACTCTTCCCGACTGTAAATTCACCCAAAAGTATATCTTTTACTAACACAGTAAAAGGTGTATTAAAACCCGTGGGAAAATCAAGAATTTGAGTAAAGAGAGAGTCGGAAGTCATCTCGTAGCGAAAACCGTAAGCTGTTGGCGGATCGATATGTCTATCTGTCGGAACATCAAAGAAACTCCATAAACCGGGTAAAGTTACATTTGGCATAATGGGATTTTGTTGAGATGAACCGGGTTCCCCTGGTATAAAAGGATCGCACTTAGGATCGCCATTAGGACAAGGGCGAAGCGGTGGACGCCATATCGGGGGAGGATCGCCAACAGGGGGAGGATTGTCAACAGGGGGATTATTAAGAGCGTTAGCTAGAAAAGCTCCGTAACCAGTTGTGTGATAAACCCATTTTTGTTCGCCGCTTCCTACAGTGACAATCCAACCGTCAACTAGGGCCATTGTACACATTCTATTTGGCTCTCTCCGCCCCATACAACCATCTCTCCATGTAACTTGACGAACGCTGGCAATTTCCAGGTCGGAGACTGGCAAACCTGAAGCTTGAGAGGCATTTTCTAAAACAATACTGGCAACTGCTTCGGGTAATTCAGATGTTGGGATTGTGCGATCGAGATAAATTCCGTCGTCATCATTAGGTCTAGGTGTTCCTTCTGATATAAGGAGCGATTCTTGTGTGTTAAGCGGCTGTGGTTGACTGAGAGTAAGGCTGGCGGCTTGAACAGATTGGGGTAGGGAAAAGCCGATCGCACTTAGCAGACTTAAACCCAAGCTGAACGGATAGAATTTGTTGGCAAAGGTAGATGCAGACATCAGGATAATTTTTGTGAAGGATTAAAGGTTGACAGTGGGCGAGTGTTAAAGGGCGATCGCCCTTTAACACTCAAAAATCAACCGTCACTTATCTATCTGGAGGGAGGCGCTACTTTTATGCAAAACGTGACCTGATCTTCAGAAAACTTTACAAATCGGAGATTGTTTGGGTTTTGCCAGAAGTATTTGGGCACAGAAGGATAGGGGAGGGCGATCGCACTTTCTTTCGGATAGGGGAAATAAAGGGCGATCGCCTCAACATCTAACTTTGACCCATAATTATCGGCCGAAGAATGATTTGACTGCATTGAAACCATTAGAAACAGTGTTCTTGACAGTGTTAACTGCTTCAGCAGCTTTGTTATAGGTTTCAGTCACAACCTTCTTACCAGTCTCATAGGTGTTAACTACAAAGTTTTTAACCTCCTGATAAGCTTTCTTGCCCGTTTCAATCACCTTATTGACTATTTGCTTGCCAGTATCAATGACATTATTAACAAACTGCTTGGCTCCGTTAATAACGTTGCCCACCGCTTTTACAGCTTTTTGAGCATAGTTTGCCACCTGTTTAGCAACTTTAGATACTTGCTGGACAACAGGATTTTGAGCCACCTTGTTAACTACATTGTTAACTACCTTCTGAGCAGCTTCTTTTAGCTTTTGTTGAGACTGCTGAACAATCTGAGTAGTAGCCTTTTGAACTTCTGTCTTGAAGTTTTGATAGGAAGCTTTTGCCTGCTGTACTGTCGTTGTTGCTGTCTGATAGGCAGCCTTCGCTGCTGTGGCTGCTGCTTTAGCTGCCTGGGCTTTGGCTTTAGCAGCTTCTACAGCGTTGCTGAAAAATGATGTTGTAGCATTCCAAGCATTATCTACATTTTGACGGATAGCTGGCCAGTTATCAGCAACTAATTCACCACCTTTCTCACCCAAGTAACCACCAAGGAAGCTACCAGCTATTCCGCCAACTATTGCTCCAGCCGGGGGAAGAATAGGAGCAAATAAAGCTGCACCAACATATCCCCCAAACATACTTCCGTAAATTCCCGTGCCTCCTTTAATTAATGCTTTGCCCTTCTCTTCGTCAGTTTTAGCCTGGGAATATTCCCAAGCTATTGGAACAAACCCTAGTACACCCCCAATAATTCCAGATTGACCTAATCCGCTAATTCTTTTTGGCAGTACACCTGGCGTTTTGAACACAAATCCATTTTTACCAGGATTGGTGAATGTTTTACCACCTATGAGTTCATCCCATTTGTTTAAGTTACTATTAAAAAAACTGAAAGAATCATCTACATATTTGGAATAATTTCCAAAGCGGGGAGGATTCAAAACAAAGCCATCCATACTATCTGAAAAGCCTGGATAAGCTAAAAACTTACCCAACTTTTCTATATCGCCAGCATCGTCAATAACCCTGGAAAAATTATTGGCAAAATTTACATTCCAAGGCTTATCGCCATCCCAAAATTCATCAACTACATATTTACCAAAGCTACCTTCTTTACTCGGATCGAAAAACTCCGCAACTTTCTTTCCTGCTTCGTAGAAAGCAGAACTGCCATCGGGCTGAACCAACAAAATACCTCTGTCAGTTTGGTAAACAGTCACACCATTATTGACATAGGTACTTATTGCTTTACCTAAGTCCCCTACTTTCTGCGTAACTTGGCTGATAGCTGCTTGCAGTTGCTCCTGTCGGCGCCGCTGTTCTTCCAAAATCCGTCGCAGTTCCTCCTCAATCCGGCGACGGGCTTCCTCTTCAGCGCGACGACGAGATTCTTCTTCAGCGCGACGTTGTTCTTCCTCTAATCGTCGCAGCTCATCTTCAGCACGACCGGCATCTTCCTCAGCACGGCGAATTGCATCTTCAGCGCGACGTTGTTCTTCCTCAGCGCGACGAATTGCATCCTGCTGTTGACGCTCTTGGTCTGCCCGTTCAGGAGTGCTATCAATGTACAGAGCCGACATCCAGTTGTTTGTGCCAGCAATCTTATACCAACGGCTACTGCCGCCTCCTGGCATGGATGGATCTGGAACCCAAGCGCCATTGTCTTCATAAGCATCAAAATTAGTGGCATCTCCAGGGTATTTGAGGCCAACTTCAGCAAAGTTAGTGCCAGGGCCAGAACGTATCCTCAACCATCCTGTCTGCGTCACATATCCAGCATTCATCAGCCGCCCTGTGAAAGTCGGAACTGAAACGGCAACTGCACGTTCTCCGGGGGTAACTTTACCTTCTCCACTCCAAGTCAAAGGAGATTGAATGGGTTTTGGTTGATAGGCTTGAGGTTGAATGCGCTTTGCCAGTTCTACGGCTGCTGCTATATCTACCAAACCTGAACCTGTTTCTAAATCCCAACCAGGCTTGTTGAGATCCACCGCCGTTTGTTTGAGAATTTCTTTGACCTGAAAGTAGCTTAAACCTGGATTCGCTGCCCAAACTTGGGAAACTGCACCTGTCACCTTTGCTGCTGCAACTGATGTGCCGGCCATTTCGCCAATACCCAAGTCCAGAGGAATGGAAAAATCCAGATTTGTCTCGGTTGGCGTGTCAGTTTTAAAACCTGCTTCTTCCAGAATCTCTTGAGCCTTAATCAGGTTATCGGCTAAATCCTCATCAAAAGCATCCACAAATTTGCTGAGTGCGTCTACGCTGGCAGCATAATAACCATTGACATACTCTAAAGCTATCTTTTCGCTGGCAGCACCCAAGTAATCTTTGAGAAGTTGGTCAATTTCCTTGGTGGCTTCATCGTAAACTTGCCGTTCTTCAGGAGTTAAACTTTCTAACTCTTGCTCGTCATTTTCCGATTCTTTACCGTCACTGAAAGGTCCAAATACTTCCTCAAAAGTAGTTCGGGCGTTTGCAGACATTTCATCTTCTGGCGGTTCCTCATCGCCGATCAGTTGCTTGAGATTAACGCCTTCACCTACAGTTGAGAGGACTTGCTCGTTAGGCGTACCGCCGCGGGCCACAAAGTCTAAACCATACCCAAAACTAGAGTAGTCAGCCCGATCGCCGTTATAGTTAATTGACCCAACAGTAATAATGTTGTCAAACTCCTGAGAAGCTTGACCGAGGGCAGACATAGTTCCCGCGTTATTGCCAGCGGCAACGACAATCATCACTCCATTTTGACGGGCATATTCGATCGCCTGCCGTTCTTGAGGTGTTAATTCATAGCGAGTAGTCACGCTACCATCGGGATTAGTTTGAGTTAAGTCAAAACTAAGATTTACCACTGCTTTCGGTTGTCCAGATGCCTTTGCTGCATCGACAAATTCCCGAAGAGATTCTGCCCACTTACCCGAACCAATGGCACGGCCCAACCAAATAGGAGCATCATCATTGATGCCGTCGATACCGATGCCATTGCCTTGAGTCGCCCCAATTATCCCCAATACATGAGTGCCGTGTTCGCTGCCTTCACCCCCTAGTAATGGGTCATTGTCATTATCAACGCGATCGCGCCCCAAAATAATCCGTTTGTAATCAATATCTGGATTCTTGCCATTGAATCCCGTATCGATAATCCCAATTAAAGGCTGATTTTTCTTATCGACATCCAGCCACCTGATGGGAACATCAGTATCGATCGCAGGCGTGATTTTTGCCAAATTGACTGCTGCTGGAATATTCAACAGTCCAGAACCAGTTTCCAAATCCCAATTTGGGGTCTTCAAGTCTGTAGCAGTGCGTTGAATAATATCAACCACTTGGCGATAGCTCAACTTGGGATTTGCCGCCCAAACTTGAGAAGCTGCACCAGCTACCTTATTAGCGGCTACAGAGGTATTGAAAGTTTCGCCGCTGCTACCGTCAGCCAAGATATCTAGAGCATACCCGCTTCCCGAAGTATTCGCCAAATCGTAAGCTTTCGATAAGGCTACTGAGTCATTAACTCGTTTAGCTGCACCAACAGTCATAATGTTGTCAAACTCCAAGGAAATCTCACCGAGGGCAGACATTGTTTCGGGATCTTCCCCGGCAGGAACTACAACTAAAACGTTATGTTTCTGAGCGTATGCTAGTGCATCTCTTTCGGCTTGTGTCAGTTCGTAGCGAGGGGTAATGCTGCCATCTTTTTGGACTTCAGTCAAATTCAAATTGATACTTGCGATCGCATTAGGTTGTCCCGATGCTTTGGCAGTATCTACATATTCAATCAGCGATTTAGCCCATTCTTCAGAAGAAGCTGGTGCGCGGCCTACCACTAACGGAGCATTCTTATTGATTGCCTCAAGAATTGCTAAAGCAGTAGTATCTGGATTGTTACCTTCACCGGCAGATACCAATGGATTTGCATCACCCTCAACTTTGTCTTTTGCGAAGGTAATTCGCGAATAATCAATCTTGGGATTATCCTGACTGAAGCCTGTTTCATTGAAAATGCCAACTAACGGCTGAGCAACTTTGGGAAACTCAAATTTTTCAGGTTCGATCGCAGGTGGTACGACTTTCACTACCATATCTTCCAGCCGCGAAATCAACGCCGCTGTATTATCCGAAATAGGAGTCGATCCAGTTTGCTCCCTCAACTTCTCAGTCATCGTTTCTAAACGAGCAATCAAAGTGCGATCGATCGTATTTTCGGCAACAACATCAGCACTACCAAAATTACTCAAACGTTGTTTAATGCTTCCCAATCGGGCAATCCAATCAGCATTGACATTATTGTTTTGTGCTACTTCATTCTTAAGCAATTCTGTCACCGTCACTGTCGAATTATCTTCAGTTGGTTTTTCAACTGTTGGAGAAATTGGCAATGACTCTTTTGGTGCAGCATCACTAATACCTCCAGTCTCAGTCTGATTAACTATCTCCTGTTTCTGCGACTCTACAGCAGTATTCGTACCTACAACTGGCATAGTCTGCGCTGCTAGGGGTGGTACAACTCCTGAAGTTTCTTTACTTTCAACCACCGCTGTTGGCTGACTTTCGTTAACCGTTGAATCAACACTACTTTGAGGCAAAGTAACTGTGGAAGATTCAGCTTTTTTATTCTCTTTCAACGGCAATGAAGGCTGCTTATCTTCAGCAGTTTCTTGACTCTCAACCGCCGTTGTTGGCTGATTTTCCTTCACAGACTCTACAGAATTTGCGACTTCAACAACTTGAGTAGTTTCAGTTTTCTCTACCTCAGTTACTAAAGTCGGCTTCGATTCCTCTTTCGCCTTACTTTCCACTGGCACAACTTCCGGTTTTGTCTCTACCTTTGTCAGACTTTCCGGTGGCAAAACTTCCAGCTTAGTTTCTATTTTTGCCTGACTTTCTGCTGGCAATTTTTCTGGTTGTGTTTCTACTTCCGTCAGATTTGCTGCTGGCACAACTTCCGGTTTTGTCTCTACTTTTGTCAGACTTTCCGGTGGCGAAACTTCCGGGTTTATTTCTACTTTCTCAGTTGATGTGGTCGCAGCTACTTCCGTCTCCAACGTAGATTGTGCTGGGAAAGTTGCCGTTGCTGGTGCTTCGGTAACTTCGTCTTTTACCTCAGTTGTCGCTACGGGAAGAGGAGTTTTTTCAACTGGTAATTTTTTCGTCGAATCCGCCACAGTATCTTTTCCAGCAGTTGGTGTAGTTGTCTCACCTGTTGTCGGCTTTGCCTCTACTTGGTCGGTTGTTTCAACCTGAGTCGAATCACCAGAATTATTCCCAGTATCTTTGACTTCTTCCTCAGTCGTCACCGCTGGAGTAGTAGGTTTTGTA
The DNA here is from genome assembly GCF_963890365.1 of Tychonema sp. LEGE 07196. Taxonomy (NCBI): domain Bacteria; kingdom Bacillati; phylum Cyanobacteriota; class Cyanophyceae; order Oscillatoriales; family Microcoleaceae; genus Tychonema; species Tychonema sp. LEGE 07196. The sequence goes on from NZ_CAWPRX010000023.1 coordinate 8,569, forward strand.
TCTACCTTATCAGTTGTTTCAACTTGAGTTGCATCAGTAGTATCTTTGTCGGTATTTGTGGCAGGCGCTGGAGTCTTTGGAGTCTCTTGATCTGAAGTTGATGAATTAAGAATTTCAGTTTCTAACTCATCAAGTAAATCCGATAATTCAGCATCTACATTTCGTTGTGGATCGGGGGTAATGTAAGGTTTAGCATAAGCAATAAGTGCCTTGCCCAAATCAGTTTTCCGCCATTCTTTATCCGGGTTAATCACACTATCCAGCAAAGCAGCTTTTGCAGTCGCACCCCGCACTTGGAAAATGATATCATTGTAATCCCTGTCACTCCCTGCATCTAATCGCATATCCTCCATGACAAAGGTATTACCTTCCCCCGTTAGATCCGCAATTTGACCAAAGTGAAATCCCTCCACAGGATTCGCCATTGCCATAGAAAATAAAGGACGTTGATCGCCGCCCACAGTCGGATTATCGTAGACCAATTTGACACTACCGTTGGGTACCAACATCACCCCATATTTACCCCCAGGAGTTACGGCAAAACTCTTGACTCCTAAGTAGACTCCTTCGTTGGCATTGTCCTCTCCTAACACACCAGAAAAACGGGCACCTTCGGTAGCATCATTAATCACTACATGACCTTTCACAGAGTTACTTAAAGAACGCGCAGCTACTTCTTTAATGAATGCTTCCGAACCAGGCTCAAATTTGTCTAAATCCTCTAAACTGAAAATAGCTAATTCACCTTGGAACATTCCACCATCAAATGTGTAGTCTACACTGATGCGACCAGTTTCATCCGTAGTAAATACCCCGGAGGTAAAGGGAGAAATTAACTTTTTCTCCGTAGTCGGTTCTGGTTCTTTTTTGGTTTCAGTTGTTGCTACGGTAGTAGTTGAATTCTCTTTCTTTGTTTCTTCCCCGTTGCTGGTGTCAGTATTTGTTTCGTCCCCTGGCTTGCTGGCATCTGGGGAAATAGCAACTAAAGTCTCGTCTGTTTTTGGTTCTTGAGTGGCAACTGTTTCGCCTGCAACTGCATCTGTTTTGGCGGCGGCTGTGCTATTTGGATTGTTTGTGGCAACAGTTTCGCTGGGTTCTTCGGCGGTTGAAATTGCCGAATCGGTTGGTGGTTTGTCTAGTGCGATTTCCCCCGGTGATGTAGTCTCTTCACTTGGCAGTTTTTCGCTAGCAGCTTCACTCGCTGCTACAGGTTTTTGCGGTTCAGATGTGAGAGTTGTTTCGGAGACTGTAGCAACTGGCTTGTCTGATTCGTCGGTAGTGGTTGATGTTGTTTCAACCGCTGATTCACTCGCTGCTGCTGGTTTTTTCAGTTCAGATGTGAGAGTGGTTTCGGAGACTGTAGTGGCTGGTTTGTCGGTAGTGGTTGATGTTGTTTCAACCGCCGATTCAGTCGCTGCTACAGGTTTTTCCAGTTCAGATGTGAGAGTTGTTTCGGAGTCTGTAGCAACTGGTTTGTCGGTAGTGGTTGATGTTGTTTCAACCGCCGATTCAGTCGCTGCTACAGGTTTTTCCAGTTCAGATGTGAGAGTTGTTTCGGAGTCTGTAGCAACTGGTTTGTCTGATTCGTCGGTAGTGGTTGATGTTGTTTCTGCGGTCACAGTCTTGTCATCAACTGGAGTTCCTGTAACTACATCTTTGTTTGCAGTCGGTTTTTCCGAAGTTGCGGCGCTGTTTGAGGGAAGTGGGGAATCTGATTTTGCACCAGTGAGGATGTCTGCGTCGGATGATTTTTGAGTGCTCGTTGGTACTAAATTCAGCGTGTATTTGATGTCGCCGCTGATGTGCAAAATTTTGAGTGTATAGTCTCCCGCTACTAGGCTCTCAGCGCTAATTATTTCTGCACCGGTTCCCGGGTTGGTGGAACTGTAAATTGTTGCGTCGCTAGAGTTTAACAGAAATACGTCGGCATTCCCGTTCAAACTGTCGATCGCGAATTTGAAACTGCCCGGACTGTTGATGTTAAATTTGTAAAGGTCAAAGATATTTGTAGTATCAACACTACCTGTGTAGCTTGTACTGTCAGTCAATGCCCCGATGTTAAGTTCAGTCATGTTACCCCGGAAAATAGTTGGTTGAATACGCCCTCAACTATCTATTTGGAACACCGTGAGGTTTTTATGCAAATTGCGGTAAATCGTTACATAAGTTTATATTTGAGGAACCGAACGCCCAAAACTTGAAAGCTACCTTACATTACGTCGATCACTGAGAAATAATACCTGATTATTTGGCTCTTCCGTGCTTAGTGTGCTAAATTTTTAGTTTTCTGGTCTCCTACATCATAGGTGGCTGGGATTTCAAGCCAATTGCCCCCAGTTGAGCAAGTTGCTCAACAGCGCAAGCAGAGGTAAATAATCTTAAAGCCTTACCTAGCAAAGCTTTGAGGATAAATTTAAGTTAACGCCAGCACACTCAGTATGAAACTTATGCGTAAAACTGCATCCGTATGACCTACCAGCCTTTTTAGTATTTTGTCACTGGACTATTTTATAAAAAAATGGATGGCTGTTTTTCCAAAAGAACAGATTTTAATCCTCAAAAGTGAAGAATTTTATAGCAACCCATCAGCCACAATGAAGCAAGTTCATCGTTTTTTGAACTTGCCAGACTATCAACTAACTGAGTATCGTAATTACAATCCAGGTTCATATTCTCTCATCTCTGATAAATTACGTCAACAATTAGTGGAGTTCTTCCACCCTTCTAATCAGGAACTAGAGGAATATTTAGGTATGGAGTTTAACTAGGAGTGATTATATTTGGAGCAATGGTTGGCTCAATATCTCCTGCGATCGCGATCGCCCTGATGGGGTAGCGATCGTCGGCAGCACCTACGCGATGCTCTTGTCTTTACCCCTGTCCCATAAATTAATATTGAGGCCTCAGACTTAATCGCAGCCGGCCTCCGATTGACCGTCGCCTCCTTCTAGCAAACCTTGCGGTGCATCCAGCTATCGCCGTCACTCCCTAAAAAACCAAGGGCTCTCGTGGTCGGGGGGTAAATTATTACCCGACTGTCAAGCTCTGCTAGACAATAACATTTTACCCGATTAATTGTCAGAGTTAGCCACACAACAACATTTTACTCGACTGTCAAGCTTTGTCTGACAACAACATTTTGCCTTATTATCGAGGTATCGTTTTCAGCCTCAACGGAGCGCAAAAATCAGACAGCCCAGCCTCAAGTTGAGTGCTGGCATAACGGCTGCTATGCTACAAAATCGCTTCATAAATTTTAGCTGCCTGCCACTTTTCTCACACTTGCTCAACTTGATTTTTAATTCAATTCCGATGCCGTAACTTGACTATTAAATCACTTCAAATTTTGTTAAAAACGCTAAAAAATAGCTAATTGTTGCGTCAGCTAAAGTCAGGCGGAAAGCAGTATAAAGTCAGGCGGAAAGCAGTATAAAGTCAGGCGGAAAGCAGTATAAAATCAGTGAGATTACAGGCATTTGCAGGGACTGTACTCTACCTGTATTTACCTGAAAATATCCTGCAAATGCCTGAATTTTTCGGTCAAATTACTGCTTTTTTGTGCAAGGACTGCCTTTGCTTGTTGAGGCTGGTTATGGCTGTTCTTTCTCGATAGCAAGCAATGGTTTTGCGATCGCAAACCATGACTAATGTGTGCAGAGAAAAATAATCCACCCCCATCAATATTGAGCATAGTGCTTACCCGCAGTTCAAACCTTGTTGATATGGAATCAGTTGCGACTCGCGAGTCGCGACTGAAGCGTCCATGCCTCAATAAGAGCGGTAAGGTATGGGACAGGCACTGCGAATTATGTTTTTGTTGGAATATATTAGCGATCGCTCTTTACGCCTAGAGATTGCTGCCTGTATTAATCAGGTGGAGAATTATAACCGCCATTAATAGGTGGGAGTCGAGCGACTGCTGTAAACCGAGTCAGGGGGTAAATTTTTATCCGACTGTCAAGCTTTATGAGACAACAACAGTTTAGCCGATTGCAAAGCGCGAGTCCGACAACAGCAATTTATGCAACTGTCAAGGCTGACATAACGGCGGCTACGCTGCCAATTTTTTCGCACTTCTGAAATTTGATTTTTAATTCAACTTACCAAGCCACAACTTGACTATTAAATCAATTCAGTTTTTGTTAAAAACGCTAAAAAATAGCTAATGTTGTGGAGCGTTAAAATCAGGGATTTGCAGTATAAAGTCAGGCGTTTGCAGTATAAAATCAGTGAGATTACAGGCATTTGCAGGGACTGAACTTTACCTGCAAATGCCTGACTTTATACTGCAAATCCCTGACTTTTTCGGTCAAATTGCTGCTTTTTTGTGCTGTTCGTGTCTTGACCTGTTGGGACTGGTTTTGGCTGTTCTCTCTCGGTAGCAAGCAATGTTTTTGTGATCGCAAACTCTGACTAATTAGTGCAGACAAAAAATAAGGCTCCCTTATGAATGGGGCATCCTAGGCGTCAAGGCGCTTGATTTTTACCCGCTCTTCGACTGTGCCGGCTGCTCACATTGCTCCTGCTGTTGTGGTGGCTTTTGTGGCAGCACAAGCATCAATTGCCACAACTTTCCCATCGCACTTGGGTAGCGATCGATCGCATTGTTCGCTCTCTTGTTAACCAGCCCTCGCTCTCTTGTTAACCAGCCATCGCGGTCAGACGTTTAATCGTCCGACCGCGTGCGATCGCCTCAGTCGCTATAATTTATACAAACAAATTAAATTAAGTTAGAGTTGGGTAGGGGTCAGTCTCACTTTGATAAACCCTCTAATAACCCTCTCCAATTGGGGGGGATAAAATCACCTGACTAGCGGTTTTTAATTACAGCGGTTAACTTGTATCTTGGCAAGAGGTTTTTACTGATTAAAAACTATGAAAACTTTACCGTCCGTCAAACCCAGAGAGCTGCTATCCAACCATATTCACATTCGCCTCACTGACTCTGACTACAATCAAATTAAAGCCAGAGCCTCGCTAGTCAATTTGAGCATGAGCGACTTCATGCGCCGTGCAGCTTTGAGGAGAACCATGCCGCGCCCTCTAGCTGCATTTGACTTAAAAGCCTATCAAGTGTTATGCAAGATTGATGCCCAACTTAGAATTGCAGGAAACAACCTCAATCAAATTACTAAAGCTTGCAATAGTGCTGTGGCATTGGGAGAACCCGTTGTTGTCAATACAGGACTCTTAGAAAGCGTACAGCAACTCATTCGAGAAAACGGGAGTGCAATTAAAACAATAGTTGCAAACCTCGCCAAATCTACAGTACGCTAATTATTAACAAGCCTGGGCTTTACCGCCTGAGCAATCGATTCTGTGCAACTGACGGCTTTTCGGTTATGATTGGCAAACAAATCAAAGGTACAGGCTTTCGGGGCTGTCTGAACTACGTACTGGGCAAAAAAGACGCTTACCTGATTGGCGGTACTATGTGCGGACAAACCCCAGAAGAACTCGCTGCTGAATTTGCAATTGCCCGCCAACTAAGACCTAACCTGAAAGTAGCAGTTTTTCACGCCACTTTATCTGTCGATAGCACCGAAAAACTAGAAGATTTTGAAGAAAATGACCAACGCTGGCTGGCGATTGCAGCCAACTACATGAAAGCGATGGAATTTGACAACAACCAGTATGCAGTTGTCAAGCACAGCGATACAGAACACGACCACATCCACATCGTCGCCAGTCGCATTTGCCTAGATGGAGGTGTTGTTGACGATAGTTGGGATTATTACAAAAGCCAAGAAACTATTCGCCAACTCGAACGGAACTACAACCTGGAAACTGTTACACCCAGTTGGGAAACAGACAAACGAGCTCAGACTACAGGAGAACACAGGTACTTACAAAGCAAGGGAAACAAGAGCGTCAGGGTGCAATTGCAAGACCTAATTGATGAAGTTACTCACGACAACCCAAGTATGCCAGAATTCGTTGAGCGGTTGCAGCAACAAGCCGTAGAGGTGCAAGTCGGATTGACTCGAACTGGCTTTAGTAAGGGCATTTCTTACAATTTAGATGGAGTCGCTTTAAGTGGCACTCAATTGGGTAAAGCCTACACTTTTTCTGGATTGCAGAAGCATCGAGGCGTTAGCTATGACAAAGGGCGAGATAACGCCCTAATTGAGGCTTTAATGCAGCCACAACACTTAGCTATCGCCCCTGGCGAGGCAGAGGAAAATGAGCTAGAGTCGTCACAATCCGAGTTAGTAGCAACCCTATCTGCAAAAGCATCGGAGTTAGAGTCGTCACAATCTGAGTTAGCAGCAAGCGCACCTGCAACGAGTGCAACAGCATCGGAGTTAGAGTTGTCACAATCTGAGCTAGAAACAACCGCACCTGCAACGAGTGCAACAGCAAATGAATTAGAGTTGTCACAATCTGAGCTAGAAACAACTACACATAGAACTCCTACCACAGCATCGGAGTTAGAGTTGTCACAATCTGAGCTAGCAGCAACTACACCTGGAACTCCTGCAAGAGCAAATGAGTTAGAGTTGCAATTATCAATCCTGCCTGAAAGGAATGAAACTCAGTGGCAAAAAGTGCGCTCGCATCTAGCAGTCGAGTACAGTTTACCTTTAGAGTTACTCGAAAAATTGCACTCTCATTCTTGGTTGTATGCCGGCTCAGAAAAGGCTGTGTTTACAGGACGGACGCTTGAGGGAGAAGCCCGGTTCGCTTTTGTTCTCGATGAAAGAGGCGACTTTACTACAACCCATCCCCTGTCATCTGAAGCTGCTTTCTGGGTAGCAACTACTGGAGGAATTGAGCGAGCTGTGATTGCTTGTAACCCAATCGAAGCCCTTTCAATTTTGCTTATTGAACAGGATAACTCTACAACAGCACCAGCGACACTTTACCTAGGAATTGAACGAGCTTCACAACTACCTATAGAATTCTTACAAGAACTTGATAGCGTTATTATAGCGATTGCAGAAGATTATATGCTCGCTCGAAATGCAAGCGAGCTGCTACCGAATGCAGAACTTGTCAGTTCACAGTCAAGTTGGAATGAGATATGGATACAATTAATTGAGCAAGAACAGCAAACTCAAAAACAAAATAACCAACAGTATAAACAGCGCATCCAAGAAATTGAATTGGATTAGTTATTGCCACTTAACAATTTGACTTTTATTAAATAAAAGCGCTAGCTAACAAATTTCCTGGTTGCGACATAAATTACTGGGTAGTTCGGCCATATCAGGGTTTTGATAACGGTGGGTCAACCGTTTTATCCCCCCAATTATTCTTACCAGGCAGGAGGACTAATTACTGATATTGCTGTCAGTAATTTTGACAGCTTTTTTAACGTATTTATCAACTATTTGGGCGTAACTATTAAGTAAATTGAGACCGTGCTTGCTCAAATAATTTGTGAGTCAACATGGGTCAAAATAAATTATTTATATATTTTAGCGTACTCACTAACATTTACGAAAAAACAAATTTATGAGCGCTGTCGCGCCCAAAAATAAAACATCGGAAAAAAAATGTAACTATCGCAAACCTATACCTATTACTTCAATAATTTAACCTGCGTCCACCAAACAGAAAACGAACTGTACATCATGGGCAGGGAAACAACACTTGTACTAAATTTTCAACAAACAAGCTATCAAACGCTCGACAAAATAATCCACGCTCTGCGACTTGTGAGAGACAAAAAAGTCCAAGACCGAAAGTCAATTATTGAACAAGAACTGCTGGCTTTAAACTTCCAATTCCCTCTCGAAAGCAGCAACCGTAGCAACAACGACACCAACAATGGTAGCAGCAATGGTAGCAGCAACGGCAGCCCCAAGAACTGCGAGCTAAAAATCGACTGGTAATTAAATGATGCCGGAGAGATAAGTTTGTTTCTCCGGCAGCCAATAGCAAACATTTTTCGCCACATCCAAAAAAGGCTTCCTCTCATAGCAGCATAGGTGTATCTCTTGCACTAAGAGCAAGCCGATATGTTCGAGTCGTCGGGCGCAACACTATGTCGGCTGGACAATCATATTTGGACGAAAGGCTTCTTCTGATCTAAAAAAGGCCGAGGGGCAAAGTTTTGTGGCGCTGCCCGAGAACCTCGCTTTCAGATGAAGAGCGTATATACTTGAAATAAAACTCTCGAAGATATTAAACACAACGAGTCAGTACAGCTATGTCTGCTAAAGATGTCTTTCACGAAGTCGTTAAAATCGCTCTCCAGAAAGATGGATGGCAGATTACTCACGATCCATATACTTTACAAGCAGGAACTCTAGAACTTTACATCGACTTGGGTGCCGAAAGGATGGTTGCGGCAGAAAAAGACGGACAAAAAATTGCCGTTGAAATCAAAAGCTTTATTGGCCCCTCCAAAATCTCCCAGTTTTACACAGCATTAGGACAATTCATTAGTTATCGAGCAGCTTTGCAACAACAAGAAACTGACCGCCTTTTATACCTAGCAGTACCCAGCAATGTCTACGAGAGTTTTTTTACAATGGGGTTTATTCAGTCTTTAATTCAACAAAACCAAATTCATTTAATTGTTTACGATATAGAGCAGGAGGCGATCGCACAATGGCAAATGTAGACCTTTATAGGCAGCACATCCAAAATCTTCTCTCCCAACACGCTAGTCTTGTGTGGGATGAACGAATTCAGGCTCAAACTATCTTTGATACCGAGCGCGATCATTATCAATTAGTATATGTGGGCTGGCGCAATCAGCGGCGAATTTATGGCCCGGTTTTGCACCTAGATATTATGGACAATAAAATTTGGATTCAGCAGGATGGAACCGAGGTGGGTATTGCTAACGAGCTCGTAGAATTAGGAGTTCCTAAACAAGACATTATACTTGGTTTTGACCCTCCTAATATGCGACAATTAAGTGACTTTGCTATTGGATAAATTACGCTTAATGGTTAAAAAACTTAGCTTTTTTGAAGGCTACTTTTTTATTTGCTTTGTATTAATTATCAACATTTATTGCAGTCAATAAGTCGGATATTGCGTGTGCTCGCATCAAAACTTTGAAACCAGATCGCAAGCAGAACCGACGCCAAATCCAGGTAAATAAGTAAGGCGATAGTTACTTTTAGCCATAGCCCTTGCCTCTCTTGTTGTCCAAGGTTTGACGCTTAGCAAATCGGGCTCAGTTTCCAGTTGCTTTAAATAAGAGCGATCGCCCGTTACAAAGGCGATCGCAATCGCCAGGAATTTACAGCAGCTCAAAGGAGCCTGAACCACCTGCTTTTCAGTAAACCTAACCACAATCCAATTCCACTCTAAGAATAATTGATTGCGGCGCATATCGCTGTCAGCATCGCAGCAGTGAGTGGGCTTCTTAGATTTGCCAGCATAAGGTTCATCAATCTCGACATCAATTCCGAGTCCAGATGGAGTGTGAATTACAGTAAAATCTGCTGAATAGCTCCTCTGAGATGACGGAATTTTAAACTCGGCTGCTTGGACAACTTCCTCGAAATATTGCTGCAAATATTGCAGAAAGGGTTGTTCACTCACTCCTTGCCGAGCTTGAGATATGCCATTAGAACTAACCCGAAGTGACATCAAATCCTTGAGCGATCGATTTCTGTGCTGTAAGTCAATTTTTACACTTGTAAAAACTGTCTGCAACCCTTCTTTTCCTAGCTTAAAACTAGAAAATTCCTGCTGTTTGTTGGATAACATCTCTTGTTGGGATAATCTTTTTTGTTGGGATAACGTCTCTTGTTGGGATAATCTTTTTTGTTGGGATAATATCTCTTGTTGGGACAACATCTCTTGTTGTTTGTACTCAAGAACTTGCTGTTTATACCTGGATAGCAGTTTTTGACGGCAACCAAACACATAACTATAAGCAGCCGCAATTAAACATGAATAAGCAGCTACTACCAACAGCATTTCCCACCACAGCCAACCCCAAGAAATAGCTAACAGCGGAAGTACGATCGCACCATAGAGCCAAAACACCCAAATTAACCACAGCAACTTGACAGGTAACACCACAGGTGGTTGAGGCGGAGTCAGCAAAACAACAGGTTGCTCAAATTGTTGAGTTTCTTGAAGTTGGGATGAGGTGGCACAACTAGAACTTGCCTCTGGCAAAGGATATTGATGGCAGAATTGCATTACCACTTTTGGGTAAAAAACTATAGGATAATTCATAACTTTAAATACTCCTTTTTTTTAAGAGCGCGGTCGCGCTATTTTTAAGAAAGTTTTTTGAATTGTATGCAAAAAATCACCCAGTCAAACTCACAAATTTTAACTCATTTTCAACCAGTTAGCCAGATTCAAAAGGACAAACAAATCTCTCTTAAATCCGACCCGGAAACAATGGCTGCGCTTACTCAACTCGAAGAACGCCGCGATTATTATCACACCTGCATCAACGGAGGATACTAAGCATGAATTTAGCCACAGCGACGCTTGCTCAAAGTTCAATAACTGCGGCTCAAGTTTGGCATCAACTAGAGTCAGCAGAAAGCTCAGAAGAAATTGACCAACTGCTGCAATCCCTTTGGCAAACCCAAGAAACCCAGGAACTTGCTGTTGATGCCCATGCCGACTTAGCCGACCAAATTGATGCCGAAATTGCAGGAATTACAGCGCGAATGCAGTATTTGATAGAGCTGCATTCAAGAGCTCTCAACAAACTCCAGGGGTGGAGAGAGCGCTTAGATAAAACCGTTCTATACTTCAACGAGTGCGGCGTGTTAACTTCCGAAATTGTTGGCAAACACCGCCGCATTGCTGTCAAAGAAAATCCGCCTACCTGTGAAGTTTTGATTGACCCATCTCAACTGCCAGAACCCTATCGCCGAGTCGAAACCAAAATCGTAATTTCTGCCGACAAAAAGGCGATTGCAGACGCTTGGAAACAAGGAATGCCTGTCGATGGTACTAGAGTTTTCCGCAAACGCAAAGTGGTTTACAGCTTGCTTCCAGGTAACAATTTGCATTCTCTTCAAGCCAACCAGACGCTTGAAAGTCGTTCTTCGGATAAAACGCCGTCCAAAAAACGGCGTTAGCCATCTTTTCAGGTGTCAGGAAGGCCTTGATTTGACACCTGAATTATTAGACATATCCGAATTAGACACCTCCGAATTATACCATTTATGAAAAGTCATGCAACAGTAGCAACAGTAGGTTGATTTCGTGAAATAAACCCAACGATGCAAATTGTAGCAAGACTTTTTAGAAATGGTATTACCAGGGTAAGCTCATCTAATTTGGTATAAATTGTACTTGACAAAAAGGGCAAGATATAAAGGAACATCCTGTCAATAGCGGTTCTTTTGAACCCATTTGAGATATTTTGACGATGGACAGACAACGAGCGATGGACAGACAACGGGCAAGGGACAGACAAAGGACGATCGACTCGGAGCCTCAAAGATGTCAAAGGGGTTCTATAATACTGCTTCATCTGTGTCACGAATGGTGAGGAAAAATCAATGGAGAAAGGATTTGATCGTGTTGTGAATGAGCCAAAATCATCACCGGAACCCGACAGGTCTCAACCCATCTCCCTGCAACACTTACAAGCTTGCTTATCAACTTATTTTGATGACATACCAGACCCGAGAGTAGACCGAACAAAACAACATTTACTTAAAGACATTCTGGTCATTACCATATTAGCTGCGATCGCCGGTGCCCAGGGGTGGGAAGACATCGAAAATTATGGACTCAGCAAGCAACAATGGTTAGAAGAATTTTTAGAGTTACCCAATGGCATCCCCAGCGATGATACATTTCGCCGGGTGTTTGAAAAGCTAGACCCTAAAGTTTTAGAGGAGAAATTATCGCAATGGTTGCAACAAATTATGGGTTCAGTTTGCCAAGAAATCATCCCCATAGATGGCAAAAGTTTGCGAGGTTCTTACGATCGAGAGAAAGGTTTAAAAAACTTACATTTAGTGACAGCTTGGGCGAGCGGACAACGTTTGGTACTCGGGCAAGTCAAAGTTGAAGACCATTCCAATGAAATCACAGCAATTCCAGCCCTACTAGAACTACTCGACATTGCCGGGGCGATTATCACCATTGATGCGATGGGGACTCAAACAGAAATAGTCCGACTGATTCGTCAGAAAAAAGCCGATTATGTCGTGGCACTAAAAAGCAATCATCCCACTCTTTACAATCAAGTAAAAGACTGGTTTGAGACGGCAAAAACTCAGGAATTCATGGGGATTGAAATGAGTTATGATTCCCGAACCGAAAAGGGACATCATCGCCTCGAAACTCGAAAAGTCTGGGCGGTATCAGTTGCCCAAGTTGGAGGACTTTACAAGCAAGAGCAATGGGCAGGCTTACGCACTATTGTGATGGTCAAAAGAGTTCGTCATCTGTGGAACAAAACTACTCACGAGGTACAGTTTTACCTAAGTTCTTTACCAGTAGATGCCCAGCTAAATGGTCGTGCTATTCGTCAACATTGGAGCATTGAAAACCAAGTGCATTGGAGTTTAGATGTGACTTTTAATGAGGATAAATCCCGGATTCGCTCGTTAAACAGTCCTCAGAACTTCGCTCTGGTAAGACGGATCGCCCTTAATGCGGTCAACCAAGAAACAACTCTCCAGCGTAGCCTGCGACAAAAAATTAAACGGGCTGCGATGAACAATGACTATATGATGCAAATTCTCAAGTGCTTTTGTCAAGCATGATTGAGATGCTCTTACCCTGATGGTATTACAATGTGACACGTTTGTTTTGTAAGAGCGAAGACTTAATTTCGGTCGGTATCTCTTATAAATCAATCCAGTATTGAGGGTTCTCCACTTGTTCTTCGGTGACGTTGAACAACGTTGATGCTCTACCTTTAATAACCCCGTCAGCATCAAAACTCAAACCGCCAAACTGCTGACTGTTTTCACCTTCTGCAAAAGCAACGCGAGCAAGTGCATCGCTATCGCTATCAGAGAAATAATCCCGTTGGCTTTCCATAGCCGTAGTTGTGCGAACTACTTTCACTTTTTTTCTCCACATTGGGATTGTCATTCTGATTGTAACACGCTACTTCTTTCTTCTAAACCCTCCAATTGGAGGGGGTAAATATCACTCAGTAGCAGGAATTTGTGAAGGAACAACCTTGTCAAAATCTGGACTATTACTGTGCGTAAGTCCTAAAAATGTAAAAACTAGGATTCAGGAGCTAATCAATGAGCAGAAGAAAACTTACCCCAGAATATCGCTCCACAGAATGGGTAGCTGGGGAAGGACTAAAAATCCCAGTCTTTGATATGTCCTTGGCTGACGGTAGAGCAAAGGGGCGGTACCAAGCTGAATCAGAAGTGCTGCGTAACTCCCTGCTTGAACTGCTTTTTGAACCTGAAGAATTAGCATCCCTAACCATCGTTAAACCAGACCCAAATGAGAGCAGCTTCGACCCTCTCAAAAACATCGACTTCGGAGATGGTATTACCAGAAGAGTTGCTTTCAGCTCAGGAAAAAATGTGTATTTTGCAGACAAAGAACTCTCAACCAAACTGTTGAGCGTATTCAAAACCCAACCCGACCACGCCTGTCGCTACGGCTCACTGCTAGTTAGCAGTTGCCACCAAGGAGCCAAATTGTTAGATAGCTCCCTTGACGGCGAAACCTTGCGAGTCAAAATTGTTGATTCTCAAAGCGATGACCAAAGTGAAAAAGCGAAAGCTCATAAGTGGCAAACCGGAGACTGTCACGGTAAAATTTCACCGGCACTAGCCCAACAATTAGGAGGGAATTACAACCGACCTTTTCAATTCAGATTTGCCTGGATGCAGGAATGGGGACAAGAAGACTGCCACACTCCAGAAATTAGCTTTCTTGCCAAAGGAACGCTGTTGCCTGATGCTAATTTAACCTCCGAGTTGGGTTATGATATCATCATGGATCGCTCCTCTATCAAAGGAGTGGCTAAAGAGCAATTAGCTGAACTTATCCCCTGTGGCGACTACGAATTTCCCAAAGCTATACTGGGAAATCGAGGCAACGCCAAAGTAACTGAATACGAAAATTCCTGGCAATTTTCGATTTGGTATTCCGAAGCAGCTATTGGGGCTGACATCGCCACACCGACTAAAGTTGAAGCCCAAAAGCTAGCTGACTTGCAAAACAATCGACTGCAACTTGCCAAATACTTAGTCGAGCAGCACGACAAAAAAGCGGCTTTTCAATCTAGCCTTCACGAAGACAGCAGCGGATTAGAAGACGAAACAGATGAAAAAGCCCAACGCAACGAATCCCGGCTAATTTCAATTTTGAGGAACGACAAACTCGGTCAACTCCTCGACTTTCCCAAAGTCGTCGATTTCATGCAAGAACAACTGGCTAAAAAGTGGAAAGACTTAGCAATTAAGGGAGCAATTCATCACGGTTCAGCAATGGCTCAACCTTGTGAAAACCTCCAACCCGGTACAATTGTTGCCCCCCACTTGCGACACGGCACAGAAGTCATCGTTACCCGATACCCAATTGTCAGTAAAGATAACATCCGCCGCTACACAGTAGACAACAAAAGCCATCCTGAATTAACGCAGTACAAAGGGTGCGTTTTCATTCGCTCTGACCAAGCCATGCAGCATCATCAATGTGATTTTGACGGCGATCAATTAGTGATTACGCCTGCTTCCCGAATGCCGAATATCGCCTCTGAAACCAGGCACGCTAATCAAGAGAATGAGTACGATGCAGTTGAGAAGCGAGAGAAAGTTGACTACACTAAAGCTACCGATAGTGATGGCGATCGCAAGTATACCAAATTGCGGCAAATTGCCGTAGCGATCGCCCAAAATAAAATCGGCTGGGTGGCTACCTTAATCGGGAGAGTGCAATCGTCAGCAGCAGAACCGGGACAGCCAGAAAGTTTATTCAATCAACAGAAGCGGCAGCTTCTTGGAAAGCTATTTGATGCTCTACAAATTGAAGTGGACAGTCCCAAAAGTGCTACTCGCACCGAAGACCACCACCCCACCCTGCTGTCCAAGGCTAAGCAGTGGTCAGAACAGCACCCAAGCTACCTATTTGATTACAAAGACGACCCCAGGCTTTACAAAACCGTGCCATTACCTATAGGAGACGGCACCGCTATCAATTGCATTGCTAGGGAGGCTGTTAACCCAGAGTGGGAACCGACTCGTCTAAAAAGTCGCCACCGCGACGAGTTTCGCTACCTGTTTGAGTCTCCTTCTGATTTAGATGAACGAGAAAAATGGGAGAAATATTATGTCAGGTGGGCGCAAGATATTAAGGAACGCTATCGAGAAAGGATGGGCGAAATCCACTTGGAGTGCGGCGGCGATTCTAAGGCAATTAAAGAAGCCGTCAGCAAGTTATACGAGAGCTTAAGAGCCGATGTGACCGAAGCTTGGACTGACCCTGAAGAACGGTTTTTAGCTGCTAGTGCTATGTGGCACGTCGAAACCGCCAATCCCAACTTAGAAGTTCCTCGCAAAGCTTGTAAGGAACTTTCTCGCCAACTGCTGATTGAATTCAACCTTGAACCTGAGTACGAGCGACTCCACGAAGCAATGCCAAAAGACACTTACGTTCTGAGCGTCCCTTTTGAGGAATTTGAACTCGACGGCAGCAATAAGACGGTCAGGGATAAGAAGCGACAGCCAGTTGGCAAAGACTTAGCTGGACATTGGAAAGAATTGTTAGACAGCAAAGGCATTAAATATGAAGCAACTTTGCATCCGAGCCTGCCAATGGTCAATTTTGCCTTTATTGAACCCAGCGACAAACTGGTGGGAATTCTTGAGAAGAAGTTTTGCGAAAATGTCAACGACATCGACAGTTTAGACTTAACTTACCGCGATGGTCTTGGTCGCACCAAAGATGTCAGTTCACGTATTGTAGCTCCTGCTGATTATACTTGGCTTGAGTCCCAAAACCAAACACCTAAAGCAGCATTGGTTCTCAACCTATTTACGGATGAAATTTGCCAGCAATTGCAAACCTTTCAGTTTGACAGAGCTGAACTGATTGGGCAGAAGTACAATGACTTGAAAGATGTTGACTTTAGCAGTCCCAAATGGAGGCAGAAAACATTGACTTTTGAGGTGGGTTCTGTTAGCGGTAGCGGTTCGAGGCGCGACGGCAGCGCCATTGTCCTCCTTGACGGACAAGAATTAGCCATGTTCTCTGCTAATTCACCTAAATTGCCGATCGGCACTACCTTTGAGGCCACTATTGAACCCTCGCCTAAAGGCAGCGCTCTGATCTTAAACATCAACCCTAGCTCTGTGCAACTAATTGAATCAGTTGAGGAACTTTCAGAAGTGGCGCCCACCCCTTGTCAAAACCGATCGCAATCCGTATCCCCAACCACTTGTCAAGAGCAACCGCTTGTATCGCCAACCCCTACCCAAAAGCGATCGCAATCCGTATCGCCAACCCCTACCCAAAACAAACCGCCGTCTCAACCCGAAGAGATTGCTGCCAACCCCGCCCACCTCTCCGAATTGCTGAAAGATGCTATTTCTGAAGCATATAACCAAACTGGAGAAACTAAAATTCCTGTGGGAAACTGGACAGCTTTTATTAGCCAATCTCGCAATAATGTTAGGTGTTTAGTCAGAGATGAAGCTGATAATCCGGTCTTGGCTGCTGACTTGAAAACCGGTCAAATCATTAAGAAACTTTCTGAAAACAACAGCTCTCAGTTTATCAAATACCTCAGAGAGGTTGATGCTGAATTAGCTTCTACATCTTCAAGAAAAAGAGATGCAGATACACAACTTTAACATCAACTACCGCACATCTAAGAGCGGGTAGGTGTGAACACCAGGAAAGCTCGTTGACCGAACAGTTAGTTTTTTAGTGAGTTTCAAACAGGGGATAAGCTGTCGCGCCTTGAAATTGTATACTTCAATCTTTGTGGGAAAAGCGTCAAAGTCTCTCCCCCTCTCCCCCTCTCTTTCTCCCC
>NZ_CAWPRX010000024.1:0-25306 GCF_963890365.1 Tychonema sp. LEGE 07196
GAACCAATTCCGACAGCGCCTCCAGTGCCGGTCAATCCAGAGCCGGCGCTGTCATTTCCGGCCTCTTTGCAAGTACAATTGCGCTCCTCAAATCAAAACAAAACTTCCCCAATTAGCCCGAAAATTTTCGTTTCTTCTCGCAGATTAGATGCAGCAGATTCCGGCATTTTAGCCTTTGAAAAAACCTTTACAAGCGAATACGAAAAATATCTAAATTTACCTGCTAGAAAGCCGATCGTGAATATGTCGGTAATTTACGAAACTCTTCGCAAAAACGAACAAATTACTGGGGTAAAATCGGCAATAATTTATATGAATTGGGTCAGCGAATCGGACGCAGCAGCCCAACAAAATGATTCGGTGCTGGTGGCAAGTCAAGATTTATCTAATGTATTGCCTGTTAGAAAAAACCTCATCCCGCAGCCTCCCCACTCGTTAGAAGATGGGTTGATGGAGAAGTTGCCAACAAATACAGAAATTTCTGCTCTTCCTAACGGGGAGCATTTAGAATTAGTGTTAGTCACAGCTAACGCTCAACCGATGCGCGTTTTAATTCCGGCGACAACGCGCTGGCAGGTACTGCAATTAGCCGACGCTTTGCAAACCGAAATCACTAATCCTAGAAGAAGAAATAGTATAAGTTATTTGGATGCAGCTCAAAAACTTTATCGGTGGTTAATTGCGCCATTTGCAGGAGAATTGGCAGCTTTAAAAATTAATAATTTAATTGTAATTCCGGCAGCGGGTTTGCGAAGCGTGCCGTTTGCTGCTCTTCACGATGGCAAACAATTTTTAGTTGAGAAATACAGCTTGAGCGTGATGCCGAGTCTGAGTTTGACTGATATCCGCTACGACAATATTACTGACGATGAAGTGTTGGCGATGGGGGCGTCGGTATTTAAGGATAAAGCGCCATTACCGGCGGTACCGGTGGAGTTAGAGTCGATCGCCCCGCCGACGCGCGGAAAATCATTTTTGAATCAAGATTTTACTCTCGCGAATTTGCAAGCTCAACGGGCAAATCAACCTTTTGGAATTATTCACTTAGCAACTCACAGCGAATTCCAGCCAGGGGAACCGAAGAATTCTTACATTCAGTTGTGGGATACTAAATTGCGCCTCGATCAAATGCGGCAGTTGCGGTGGAATGAACCGCCAGTGCACCTGTTAGTTTTAAGCGCGTGCAGTACCGCTTTGGGCGATGAAGAGGCGGAGTTGGGGTTTGCGGGTTTGGCGGTAGCTAGCGGTGCGCGATCGGCTTTGGCGAGTTTGTGGGAAGTCAGCGATGAGGGGACTTTGGGACTAATGACGGAGTTTTACCGGCTGTTGCGGACTCCCAGAAGCGGTGGTAATTTGATGATTAAAGCTGAGGCTTTGCGGTGGGCGCAATTGCAGATGCTGCGGGGGCGGGTGCGGATTCAAGACGGGATGCTGCGAGTTGAAGGGCTTGCTGAGGCGATCGTTTTGCCTCCTGAAATTGCGGCCAGGGGCGATCGAATTCTTTCCCATCCTTATTATTGGGCTGCTTTTACAATGATTGGCAATCCTTGGTAATTGGGCCCAGCGAAGCGGAGGGATTGGTAATTGGCCCGCGCAGGGCATTGGGAATTGGCCCGCGCAGGGCATTGGGAATTGGCCCGCGCAGGGCATTGGGCATTGGGCATTTTCCCTAATGACTGATGACTGAGGACTGATGACTGATGATTGAGGACTGATGATTGAGGACTGATGATTGAGGACTGATGACTGTTGACTGTTGACTGTTGACTGTTGACTGTTGACTGTTTACTGTTAACATCATGTATGAGTGCAACCGGAAGTGATCTAACCAACAACCAACAACCAACAACCAATAACCAACAACCAATAACAAATAACAACTAACAAATAACAAATAACAACTAACCAATAACCAATAACTCTTCTTCCTCAATCTTTTTCGCTATGCTGAAAATGCCGCCCAACTTCCTGATGACATACGTACCAAAAATACAAGACCAAATTCAGAAGAGCTACTAACTTAGTGCCATCTTCTAACATCGCGTGCAATCCTGTACTTGGAGAGTTTATAATATCCTCAAGCCGCGAGATAGCAAACAAGAATACTGCTACGACTAATGGGAAGTAAGGAGTAGTTTTGATGTACTGCCAAAAATTAGATATGTAAAGAAAAATCCCACTCGCATAACATAAATAAATTATTTTTTTAGATATTCCCAGTTGAGTAAGAATCAAAGTCATCCGAAACCTGTCATCCACATACAAGACTCCCAGCAGTAAAGCACTAAAAAATAAGAAGATGGCCGATCGACTGCGGGGATCTTTTTGGCGCAGCAATCCAAAAGTAAATGCACAAATTGCCACACAACTGCACCCTAGGACTTCGGAAACTCCGGTGAGAATGCCTTCGTAAGGGAACCAGAAATTAAAAGGATCGCTAAACAGGCGTTCAACTCCGTCTCCCTTCTTGTTGAGTTTTGCGTAGACGCTTAGCCAGCCCAAAATCAGGACAGTCAGAATGTTGAAAGCAGCTAAAAACGGTACAGTAAAAAAGTGTGTTTTGAAATTTTCTAAAGAGTTTGAAAAATTGGGAATTTTATCTAATAAAGACCGACGCTTCATAAAAACTATCTCCAAGCAATAGGCTTAGTTACTACTGATTGAGCGGCAGCCAAAGTACAAATGTAGTGCCGCGATCTGTTGGATATAAATGAGTTTCTGCTGGTGGCAGCCATTCGGGATTTACTGGAGAAAATACTTCGATTTCTCCTTGCATTTGGCGGACTAAATCGCGGGCGATCGCCAAACCCAATCCGGTGCCGGGAATTTCTGTCTGCGCTTTTTCTCCCCGGTAGTGCCGCTCGAATAAATGTTCTAAATCTTGGGGTGGAATCCCGGCACCTGTGTCGCTGACTGCCACTGCGACGGCAGGTGATGGGCGGTGTGTTGCCCGATCGCCATTGGCTTCCTTGTACCTTACTTTAATATAAATTTTGCAGCCGGCAGAGCTATATTTCAAAGCATTGTCAATTAAATTGCTCAAAACTTCGCGCAAAGCTCGATCGTTCGCCGAAACTGGCGGCAAATCTGCTGGAATGTCGGCTACCAATGATAGACGCCTTTCAGATGCGATCGCCCGGGCGGAAATTAACAGCGGTTGTAGTACCAATCCCACAAAACAGGATTCTTCCAAATTGGCTGCTGGTGACAGCGACAGAGAAGAATGCGACATTAATTCTAAATTGGACACTGCTTTTTCTGAAGTGCCAAATGGGAGTCTGAGATTTGCTTCGCCTGTGTCAAGGGTGCGATCGAACTCGGCGAGCAAGTCTTGCAGCCGATCGCTCTCTCGGACAATACTAAAAGCCACATTGCGATTTCTGTCTTCCGGTACCAGCCTGCGCGCCAACAGCTTACCAAAAGTTCGCAACGCTGTCAGCGGACTTTTGAACTGGTGCAGCAAATTGTGCATCGTATCGTACACCTGAGCCTGGATTTGCCTCGCCGTGCCCAATTCCTGCTGCATCCACTGCGATCGCTGGTCTAAAATACAAGCCAGGGTCAAGGTGCGAGCAATTTGCTGCATTTGAGCCTCCTCTCGATCGTTCCAAGGCCTGTCTTGCCTGCCGCACACCAGGAGTCCCATTACAACTCCCTCGTGTACCATAGGCGTCACAATTTGCCGGCGCTGCTGCCACACATTCTCCGGGCCTTGACACCGATCGTTCCGCCGCTGATTATCCGGGCTCTGCTCGGGCGCGATCGCCCCCACCGTTGATTCTTCTACTGGAAAAGCAGGCGCAGCCAGCCGCGGCACTGGTTTGGCTGTCGAGTTTTCGGAAGATTGCAGCCTCAGCCCCAGATTTTCTTCCGATTCGGCTGATGTTTCTGGGTAAACCGCGATCTCTACCAACTTTGCTGCGCTTCCGGGTACGAGCTCTTGTGTCAGGTATATCGCGCTGAATGTCGCTCCCAAACTGACGGCGATCGCCACCTGCGATCGGCAAAGCTGGACAAATTCGGAACTGGCTGGCATTAACATGAGCGCCACATTAAGATATCTAACGGAATTCTAAGTCAATTACAACTGGGCCGGTGCCGATTACAGATGAGAAACTTCTAAATTTCTGGTGTCTCCGCTTTGATGGAAGGCGGATAGGTTCAAAGCATTCGGCTTTCACAAACAAAAATTGCTTAAAAGTAAAGTCCCGCCTGCATCGTTTCCACAGATTTCCCAGCTTGGCTGCTGCCGGAACTTGCGGCCTACATTACCACAACTGGTGCATTTTGTCGATCGGCACGAATGTTAAGATTGTGTCGATATATTAAAAACAGTTGAATTTTTGAGCTAGAAGGGATATACTGGCCTCGGATTTGGTAGCTATGATTACCTAAAAAATCGATCTCAAACCCCGTCCGATCGGGACGGTTTTGATGATTGAATCATATATTGTTGATTCGCCAGATGTAAAAATCCGGTCTCAACTCTAGCATCCAAAAAAGCTCAAATAGGTTGGGGCATCAACCTGGGGCTCGGCAAGATCGGACAAGCCGTGCTTGAGGAAAGCTGTTAAAATCCAGAATCCCCATTTTTTTTAGGGATGGGGAGTATGTCAAAACCTGTCTGTTCATACTGTCTGCTCATACTGTCTGCTTACAGAGGAGGTAAAGAAATTGGCCAGGAGACGCAAACGCAAGAGTCGCCGCCGACAAGAAGGACGCAGAATTTTAGAGTGCGTGCCTCAATATAGCATCGAGAGCGGCGAAGATAAACCCGTAACAGCGGCTCGCAAGTTCATCCATGCTGAAGGCATTGCTCCCCCTGCTTTGCTGTTAGTCAAGCGTAACGAGCATACCACCGACAGATACTTCTGGGCTGAAAAAGGTTTATTCGGAGCCCAATACGTAGAAGAGAACCATTTCTTGTTTCCCAGTTTAAAGGTAATGCTGGAAACAGCCTCCGAAAAAATTCCTGTGGTGTCCGCCCGCGCATAGGTCAAAATGTTGAGTTCAAAACATTGACAGCAATGTTTGTCTAGCTCTTTTAACAAAAGTGCGAGAGTTCTCATTGTCTGGAGAGTGCTGGCTGAAATTTACGCGAAAAGTCCTTAAGAATACAGAATAAGGGTATAAGGCTCCATCGCAACAGGATACTCGCCTGCAAAGGGCGATCGCCACAGCGCGCACTCTCAGGATAATGGTTTTTTTAGACACCGCTCACGGATACAAGCCCCGCAGGGCTGTCGCGGCTTCAAATTTTAGACGAAAATTCAAATTCCCAGATTCATCTTGAGGATAAATCGAAAATCTCAAATCTCGACTCTAAAATCGACTGAGTGTTCTGTCGATCGAGCTTTCGGACTCTTTGAGAGATCCGCAAACATTCATCGGTTGGTCGGCTAGAACTTTAAGCACGGCATCTAGCATATCAAAAAACGTTCCACACCAAAATTTTAATATTCCAGCGGTTTTAAATCTAAAGCTTTTTCCATAGCTGCTAGTTCATCGCGGTGAGCTCTGACAGTAACCAGGCTCTTAGTTTGGCTTCCAGACTCAGCAACAGATTCGAGTTTAAGGGAAACTTGCTCCGAGCGTCCAGCTTTTTTCCAGTAAAATATTCCCGCCAGCGGTGACAGCAGTACCAAAGCTAGGAAAATTTGACCTTGCTGGGGAAGTAGCATTCCCAAAAGCAAGCCCAAGGACAGAGTGCCGCCTGCACTCAGCAAAGTGAGAAAAATAGCTAAAAACCAACTAGGCCGCACAAAACCTTCAAAAGTGACTTTATAGTTTGGGGCATCGACGGCTACAACTCGGTAAGCTCTAGAAGCAAAATACTCTTGTAGCTGGGTTAAAAGCGACTCTTGGGCGCGGGGCGAAGCAAACTTGATTTGTTCGATTCTTTCTTTGACTGAGGCCTTGATGAAGAAAAACAAGCCTACAGTCATCAGCAGGGCGATCGTAAACGTTGAAGAAAGAACAGTAGTATCCATCGGTAGAAGTTTGTGTAATTGAAATTATCTACTACTACTTTACAGAACTTTACAGAGAAAAGCGATCGAGGACTTACGCAGACACTTGCTTACCAAAATTACCAACAAGCTTTATAGCAAGGTTTTTTTCTCCCCATCACCAAATTCTTATATCTCCCCACGCTTTCTAATTTTCAAGTGACAATGCGTAAGTCCTGACGTAGTGTAGCTGCTCTAATTCTTGTGCGGCGATGCTTGCAAAGCGAAGACAAGGAAGGCAGTTCGCTTTGCTAGTAGCGCCAGCATTTCAAGGGTTTAGGCATCCGATTCCAACACCGACTAACCTGTGTGACCAGTTTCTAGGGCACGGGGGCGACGGCCAGAAGCGCCGTTTCCCTGACCGATATACTCGTGCCACAGGCGAGCTAGGTCTTGAGCTTGGTGCCGCCACTCGGGGAGGATTTGATACATCCGGCGGGGGCGGCCGCGTCCTTCTACTTTTTTCCAGTAACCGGTGATGACGGCTTCATCTTCGAGGAATTTGAGAGCGCTGTAGAGGACGGTATCAGAAAGTCGGTAGATGGGAAATTCCCGCTCTAGTTGTCCGATGAGTTCTGTACCGTAGGAATCCGATCGCAATAACACCGAGAGAATGTAGCACACTGCTAGTTCCTTGTTTAGATAAACAGGAGGGGGGTCTTGAAAAAATTGATAGATATGTTCAAATTTCATCTGTCTTTTCCGCTAGAAACTCTCGCGATACCGTCAGGTTGACGGGAGAGGAAAGCGGGGCGGGGTGTGCCGCTTCCTAAGAACTAAGTGGGAATCGGGGAAACAGAGGTGCAGTATTTCCCCAGTTGTGTTGATGGCCCGAAAGAGTTGTGCTGCACTTAGGTAATGTTTGCTTGCGCCAAGGTTGAGGAGCGCTCACATAACTAGGGTAACTTTCTTTCTCTTATAATCTATCGCAGCGGCTATTGCCGGCGCGGGCGATCGCACATCAGAATTGCGTTGGCTTTAGGGATTAGTGTTTCGGCTCAAACTCAGCAGCCAAAACTTCCCTAAACCCTCTACCTGCCTTTCCAAGCGGGCCGCAGTTTGTCAGAGCAAGCCGGCTTTTTCGGGCCGAAACTTGCTTTTAAACCGGACTCAGACCTAACATGGCCCGCAGGGTAAAAGTTAGAAAGACAAAAGTCGCTACAATCGAAGTAACCAGGACGATCGCAGTTGCCGGTCGATCGAGTAGAGGTTTGAGTCGCTCGAACAGGAAAAAGAAGATTCCGAGACAGACAGTAATCAAAAAACGGGGGTACCTAGAGACGTTATTAATGAAATCTTGCATGAGCGCAGATGGGGTAATTTGTTACAGCTCGATCGTTGACTGGTAACACTTGTGAGCGAGTTAGATAATTTTGGCACAGCCGGAGCTAAATCGGCTCTTCGGGCGATCGGGCGTTTTTGCCGGCGAGGCTGATATATATAATTCTAACGAAAACTTTTGGTCGAGCGATCGCTGTCTGTTTAATCCCGTGCAACATCCGGTGACAACTTCAGAAGTATTTATTATATTCAGTTATAGTTGTGATAAATATTATAGGGCTGTTATTTCTAAGTAAATGTCTGCTGCCGCACCTTCTTTCGTCTTGCCGCGTCCTTTTCTGAAATGGGCTGGAGGCAAAACTAGGTTGATCGGACAATATCAACCTTATTTTCCTGAAAAGTTCACCACTTACTACGAGCCTTTTTTGGGCGGGGGAGCCGTCTTTTTTTATTTAGCACAACAGAACCCTTTTTTGCAAGCTGTGTTAACAGACATTAATCCTGAGTTGATTAATGCTTATCGCTGTGTCAGGGATAAAGTCGAGGAACTGATTGAGCTTTTGTTAGAGCACGCCTCTGAACACAGCAAGGACAATCAAGCCTATTATTACTCTGTGCGATCGCGCTCCTACAATACAGCTACAGAAAAAGCAGCACGGCTGATTTACCTCAATAGAACTTGTTACAACGGCCTCTACAGAGAAAACTCCAAAGGTCAATTTAATGTTCCGATGGGCAGATACAAAAATCCTAACATTTGTCAAGCCGATTTATTGCGATCGGTCTCATCTTTACTCGCGCCCGCTCAAATTGAAGTAAGAAAATTCGATGAAATTCTGGATTTTGCTACAAGCAGTAAAGACTTTGTTTATTTTGACCCGCCTTACTATCCGATTAGTGCCACAAGTAACTTCACCGCTTACAGCCGAGATAATTTCAAAGAATCGGAACAGATTAAATTAAGAGATGTTTTTGTAGAACTTGCCCAACGCGACGTTAAAGTTATGCTGTCTAATTCTAACTGCGATTTTATCGCTCAAATCTACAGCGACAGTCAAGCTTTCAGAACAAATCATCTCCCCAAACAAATTGAAATATCAGCATCTAGGGGAATTAATTCTAATAGCTACAAACGCGGCCTAGTCAAGGAATTATTAATAAGTTCAATTTAAATAAACACTCTTTGCAAAGCCTCTACCTAAACATATTTGGTACGGCAGCCCGTGACTTCAGAAACCCGGTTGCTCGCCCCCATGCGTAAGCCCTGAAACAGTGGTTTCAGAAATACGGCTTCTTTGTAGATTTCAAGCTACTCAACGGAAAACTCGTAGAAACTGGGTCAAAAAATTGGCTAAAAAAAGGAACTATTACCTATTGATTTGTCTGGACTTTCGTGGTATAATTTAATAATGCAAGTGGTAACTTAAATTTTATTTTCGTCACCACTCCCATTATTAAATTATACCTCCAAAAAACCTCACAGTCAAGGGCTTAACTCGAAAAAAAAAGGCGATTTTTTTCAATTTAATAAAATTAAAATATTTGAATTATGCGTTACCGCAAATCATAGCAGTTTCGGCAAAAAATGCAACTGTACTGTAGCGAAGGGAAAAATGGCGATCGCGATCGGTAACGCATAAATCTTGATGTAATATCAAATTCTCTCTTCATCGGAATAGTAAATTCACTATTGACTGTTGACTGTTGACTGTTAACCGTTAACATCATGTATGAGTGCAACCGGAATTGGTATAATGTGTGATTACAAATGTTTGTTTGCCCAGGTGATAAAACCTTCGAGCTTGTGAACTGCCAAAAGATTTTGATTGTCGGGAATTTGTTTTTTAAACCAGTCGATCGAACCTTGCCTCATCCCGTTGCCACCCACGATCACAATAGTGGGAACCCGATAGCAAGTTTTAATATTTAAATTGAGGTAGGGATACTTTTCATCAACAGATCCTTTGTCTTCTTGCCACTTGCACTCAACAATTAGACCGAGAGGAAACGAAGCAGAACTAACAATATAAAAATCGACATTTATTTCGGTTTCATAAATGCTAGACCCGATATAAACTTGTTTAGCATATCGCTTGTGATTTTGCGTTGAGAGCAAGAGCCAATCTAACTTGCGCTTTTTTGGCAACTCAGGACATATTTCGAGATATCCGTGACCTCTCAATGTACCTTCTACAGTTGCTTCTAAAACAAAACCAGTTTTATTGGCTCTACAACCCCTATTCATTTTGTTTGCTCCTGAATATAATGTGAATTAAGCCGATCGCACTTCAATCACCCCTCTATCAAAAACCCGCTTGTCAGTACCGATAGAACTGACAAACATCCGGTCTTCATAGATATCAAACGTCGCAAAACTCAGCCGACTAGCCGAAAACTCCGTCCACTCAGAACGCCCCACCGGACGAGTGCCCCCGCCGGCCCCGCAAATCAAATAAGTCGTACCGTTAATCGATCGGGTGCGTTCGTAGCTGTGCTCGTGTCCGTTGATATAAAGCTGCACGCCGTACTTTTTAAACAAAGGCGTCAAAGTCTTAAGAAAAGGTTGATTCACTCCGTAGATACCAGAGGAATAAATCTGGTGGTGGCCGAACACAACTTTCCACGGTGCGGTGCTCTGACTCAACTCTTTTTCCAGCCAAACAAGCTGATTTTTCCAATCAGCATTGTGATTGGTATCTAATGCAAAAAACTGTACCGGATCGCGCCGAAAAGTATAGTAGCGACCTTGCATATTAAAACCCGCATATTTAACTTGCGGGTCGCCGTTAGCAGTGCGGATGTCGTGATTTCCCAGACAAGCATAAAATTTTACGCCTTGCTGCAATAATGACTGATAAGGCTTCTCGAAAACAGCATTAATTTGTTCAATTTCGCCGTTATTGTAGATATTGTCGCCGGCGAGAACAGCAATATTAAAAGGATTTTCCCCGTGATATTGGGTCATCGCCTCAGCCACAGCATACTGACCTTTAGCCCCGGTGCCGGTGTCGGCAACCGAAATAAAGCGTAAAATAGGCGGTGAGGCTGGCAATTGGACGATCGCCCTTTGGCCCTCAACATTAGAAGGTACAGCAGCATTCGCGTCTGTACCCCAGAAAGTCCGAAGCTGAAGCATTTTCCAGACTCCGGTAACACCTAAGCTGCTGAGACTGGCTAAAAATAGAAAGCGACGGCGTTTAAGGCTCATGATGATTCAGTTACAACTAATAAAATGATAAATTAAGGCTGAGAAGACTCAACTAAAATTCAATTTTAGATATATTTGCAACGCTCCAAGGCAAAGAAAATGTCAGAAGAACAACTAAACCAACCAACTCCAGAAGCGTCTCAATCTCCGAAAGCGGAGGTTGGCGAGGCGGCTGCAAAGTCTGCCGCCACAACCAGCCAAGCTCAAAATGCCAGCAGCGCCGTTCCCAAAAATCAGAAAATCAAAGCTTTGATTTTCTCAATTCGGAATTTGGGGAAAAAAGGGAAAAATGTAGCAGCAGAACCCCCGTTGCAGCCCCAAAAGCCGATCGCGCCCACCGCTTCTGACTCAGCAACAGTCACTCCTCCGGCTGTTGTTACAGAAGTAAAAGCGCAAGTTAACAGCGTTCCCCCACCAAAAGTTATGGTAAAATCCGATAATAAAAAGTCTGTATCAAAACCCGCAGGCGACAGTTTTTTAGAGAAAGTCGTTGTACTTTGGCAAAGTATTGTGCGGTTAGTGCGCGACCTGCTACCGCCATCTGCAAACGCCAAGCTGTCCGATCCAATTTTAAACGCCGGATTAGCAGCAATTCTAATTGTTGCAGTCGGTTTAACTTTCAACAGTTTCTCGGCAAAACCGCCGGATAAACTAGCAAAAGCGCCTATTGCAGCACCGCCGCAGTCGCCGCCTACCTTTGGCGATTTTTTGCCGGACACAGCCAAATCACCAGAGGCGATCGCAAATTCTGAGCCAACATCCGCTAAATTAAAAAGCAAATTGCCCGATTTAGTAGCACCAGAAAAACCGCAATCGATAGAAATTATCCCGCCACCACTAACGCCGGAACAGTCTTTGATTGCTGCAATTCAAACTCAAGTTGCTGACATTACCGATCGACTTGGCGGCGGTTTAGTTAGGTCTGTTCAAGCTGATTTCTCCATCGGCCTTTTGACAGTGAATGTCGCTGAAGATTGGTACAATCTCAGCGATATCGAGCAAAATCAGTTAGCGACTAAAATGTGGAAAGAAGCTAATGCACTCGATTTCAGCAACTTACAAATTGCGAATATGGAAGGTAAGTTAATAGCTAGAAGTCCGGTTGTTGGTTCGGAAATGATTGTTTTGGAGAGATGAATTAATAAAGTTTAAATCGGATGTATTTGCCAACAGTCAGATTAGTCTTAAAGTCCAGGACGCAAAATCTAATTTTGTAGGTTTGTAGTGAGGACTGAAGTCCTCACTCATTTGATGAGGACTTCAGTCCTCACTACAAACCTGATAACGCTTAGTGACCGGACATAATATTAATTAACTTTGAGAAAAATTGAAAGATGACAATTTTAACTCAAGTCGAACCAGTAGAAATAGAATCTCCCAGCAGCGACCCAGATGCGATCGCAGAAAGCGAGATCGCGCGATCGCACGACTTACGGCATTGAAGCTCTCAACCTTTACTTTCAAAAGCGTTCGGATGTTTAGGTGTCAGCTAATTCTTTCATTTATTATGAAGAAAGAAACAACATTGTTCCGTAATTTCAAGGCAGTAAATTTGAGTAGGCTTTCCATGCGAGCCTACAACAATTTAAATATTATTGCTCAGTAAAGTACATTACTTTGATAAAGAATCTGTAAACTTTTAACAATAAAATCACAATTTATCAGTAATAGTCCTAGACGCACGAGTGGCCAGAAACCGGGTTTTTTACGAAAATTATCCGCCGCAGCCCATAAATTAGGCAAAAAACCCGGTTTCTTGGATATTGGTGCGTCCAGGACTGAGTAAAAAAACTAACAAGCGCAGCAAGCTTCACATATTTGCTGCTATTAAGTTGTTGCGGACACTGCCAGTTTTCCAGTACCAGACTGAAAATCTCAGTAATTCCCCTGATTGACTGGCTGCCGAAAATACGGGAACATTATTCTAAATAAAACTTTGGAAACTAAATAAAAATCAAGCACTAAAAACTCGATCGACTCCGAATCCACACATTCCTCTTGAACGAAGTGTGAAGCGCATCAATTAGTTGAGTTTGAAACTACCACAATCCAACAGCTCACTCGCATCTACCCCAATCAAACATGAAACTTATTAAAGATTCACAGTTTAACTCTCAAGAGCCGTTTCAGAATTTGCTCGCCTCAGAATTCGAGATAAATACCAAAAACTTACTCAACAGTCAAGCTTGCGCCAACACCATCCCAGAACAAACACTCGCTCCACTTCCAGCCGCAGACAACAATAGCGCTGAAGACATCGCCAGTTGTTCCAACTCCCTCAGTTTGAGTCAGAGCTTCCCCTACACCGATTTTACCCCCCCCCGAAAAAAATAGCGCACTGGATGCTCTGACTGGGGAACCGATCGCTGAAAGGGATCTCGACTACTCCAACAATGATGCTTTAATCGGCGAAAGACGCGCATCCCAACTCACACCAACAGCTTCCAATCCTAAAAAACCTCCCATCATCCAAAGTGCCGCACTTAAGTTTACGGACAGCAACAATCAACCTTTTCCCAACAATCAACCCGTTCTCTTCATCACGGGTACTAATGTATTAGTAGATAATTTTGGCGACCCCGCAGGCAGCCGATTCAGCGACTTAACCGTTAAATTTTTCGTAGGCAGACAAGCTTACGAAGCAACAGTTTTGACAGACAAAAGTCGCACGTTGCCAAACAATCAATTTGAAATCGCCGTTCTTGTTCCCAACACTGTGCCGTTAGGTGAATCTCGCATCGTCATCAGCCGCAAGCAAAACGAAAAAGTCAGCCCAAATCCCTCAGATCCCCTTCAAGAAGTCAAATACGATAGCACTCCTTACCGAATTGAAAACGACACACAATACATCTTTGCCGCACAGTGGACAGCAGATAAAGTTGCACTTATTAACGGTGCAAATCCTGCATCAGTTGTCGGAGATACTAATAGCAGCAAACTATTAATTGATAGCATTGCTGTTGGCACAGATGACAGGCTCGATCGCCCGCGAGAACTAACTGTAACCAGTGATGGCAGCCGTGCTTACGTAGTAATGGATCGTTCTGGGCGCGTTGCTGTGGTCGATCCGATGACGCGGCAGCAGATAGATACTCAGCCCAATACCGCTGGTATTAATCCGATAAATTTGCCTAGCGGTTCAGAAGGTCGATCGATAGTCATAGACCCCCGCGACCAATACGCCTACATCGCAGACGGAAAAATCGGCAGCAACTCCATCTACGTTCTCGACATCAACCCATTTTCACCAACCTATCACCAAGTCACCCAAACCATCCCAGTCGGTACAGCCCCAAGCGGTTTGCGGCAAATAGCCATTAGCAGCGACGGCAAAAAGCTGTTTGTTACTGCACCAAACGGCTCGAACAGCAAAATTTACGCTGTTAACATCGACCCCAAAGACCGACCCAGCGACCCCAGTCAGAACCCCAAAAAGTGGAATCAATTAATCGGAAGTATCACAGCCGATGAAGGAGTAGAAGGAATAGCAAGCACCGTCAATCCGCTAGCCATGACCTTTACGAACAGCGGCAAAGATAGCAACGGATTTGGGGTATTGGACATTACTAATAATGACCCGGTGAGTTTTGCTGCTACCACCCGATATACAAATTTAGGGCTGGGTTCTGCTAACGATTATTTTGATGTAAATGAGGGAGTCGCGGTAACGGTACTGCCGGATGCCAGTTATGCCTTTGTTGTCGGCCGCAATTCCGACACGAAATTCTTCGGTCAAGAACTACCCAGCGTAGATGGAGACCCGCGGGCCGGCAGCAACATCGGCATTATCAAAGACCCGCTGACAAATCCGCAATTAGTCGCGGGAACTAGACCAATTCCAGATGGATTCGCTACCGACTTAGCGCTTTCAAGTGATAGCAAGTTTCTTTACGCTTCCTATCCAAATTTAAGCGGTGCTGGCGGCAAAGTTTATGTTTTTGATGTGGAGGAATTTGTCAAAACGTTGACAAACCCCAGTCAATTCCAAGTAGATGCCAAAGGTCGGGGTGTTGGGCTGCCGTTGTTTGACAGCACTACGGCACGAAATGCTGCGGTTGCTGACTTGTCAGCGATTCCAATTGACAATATTAATCCAGCGGTTAGTATTGCTGCTGATTTTCAGATTCTGACCGATGCGAACAACCAATATACTTACGGCGTGCCACCGGGAAGTAAGAAAGCTCCCGTTTCTGTGACTAATGCTCGCGGTTTGGCGGCGACACCGCTGGATTGGCTGGATTTAGTTGATGCTAATGATACAAAAGACTTGACTCCGACTTTTGAATGGAAGTTTGATGGACTGCCGACAGAAAACATTGAAGAAGTCAATCTCTTCGTCAGCGTGTTTGACGAAGGTGAGGGACTGTTGCCGTGGGATCAAGTAGTTGATTTACCCGACCCTAACGGTAACAAATTTCTCTCCGACCAAGGATTGAGCAAACCGCAGCAGTTAGGTTTACTGACAAAACCTTGGAACACATCTTCTTACCACGGTCAAGAAAACGATTTCAACCCCAACCGCATTTTAACTGCGACGTGGCAGAAAGATAGCAACAATATCGGCAAGTGGACTTTCGATGGCGGTAAAACATTTACTCAGGGAACAAATACCAGCTTTACACTTCCTCCCAGTCTCAAATTGACTGCTGGCCAGGAGTACAATTGGGCTGTTGAAGCTTGGAATAAAGAAGGAAAACGCAACGAGGAGTTTGGTAATTTCTGGACGCCGCTACCGCCAGCCCTCAACGGTGACGATACCTTCAGCAGCGTCACCGTGCTGACTCACGGCTTTAAACCTCCATTTTTTAACGAGCCGGGAATTCCTTCAGAGTTTTACCAAATGGGTAACAGCATTGCCAATGCAGGTATCGACGGCGGCGGTTTGATGATGAAGTACGACCTGCCTACAGGTTACTGGGTGCCAATTAACAAATATGGTGCAGTTTCCCCAGGCTTCCAAGCAGGTTTGAATCCCAAAACCGACCCAAACTATCTGACTAAGCTGGGAAGTTATATAGCTCCATACCTTGCCAAAAAACAACCGTTAGTCCTGCTGAATAACTGGTCAGAAAATAATGAATCGGCAGTTCCTGATTCAGGCTTCACAGAAGCGGCAGCAGATGCTTTCTTTACTTCCCTCGTGCAGTTGGATGGAGTGTTGAAGGATGAAACTAGCACGGCTAAACAAGGCGCACTTTTCAATTCGCCGCTGCACTTTGTTGGTTTCAGTCGGGGTACTGTTGTTAACAGCGAAATTATTCAGCGTTTGGGTACTTATTTTCCTGATGCTGGCGGCAAACCCAACTCTGGTACTCGCGACCTTCAGATGACAACTTTAGACCCCCACGATTTCAACCAACCGTCGCTAAATGTGGTGACCAAAAATTTCGGTGATTTCCGCGAACCGAAAGTTCAGGTGTGGAAAAATGTTACTTTTGCGGACAATTACTATCAGACAGTCCCGAATTTATTGAGCGGTACACTTACGCCGGCAGGTCGCGATATTCCGAATCTACCGTCTACTGAGAAGGGAACAGCCCCAGGACTTCAGTTTCCGCGAGAAGGTTGGAGGTCAGAAAATCCCAATCCTAATGGTAAGCTGTTAGGAGAATCGGATTTGTCGGTTTTCTTGGGAACTAATAAAAATAACCCAGGTTATAATAAAAGCCGTGCTGGGTTTACGACTGATCCTCTGATTAGACCGGGAGATGTACACGGACGTGTTGTGAGTTGGTACGGAGGAACATCCGACTTGTTTCCAACTAACTTTCCGTCCAATGAAAACTTAGAAATTAATCCTGTATTTCGTCGGCGAGGTGATGGGTATCGGGAACGGTTGTTCGATAAAGACTTTTCATTTAGCAATAGTGTTTTGACAGGCCCGGCTCGCGTTAGCCCTTGGTATACACCGGAAAGCAAATTCCAACACGGTGTTGATACTGCTCCTTGGGAGGGAATTGGTACGGGCTGGTTTTATTCGGCTATGGGTGGCGGTTACAGTTCGCGCCCTAAAACAAATGTAGAGCGTATCCCGCTAGATTTTGACAATACTTATGATGCCAGGATGCGAGGAGACGCGGCGGTTCCTACTTTGTTTAATGGGAATTTTGATGCTGTTTTCGATCCGAAGGGAGTGACTCGAACTCCTTTGTCTAAGGGTCTACCTGGATGGTCGTTCCACAACGGTCAATCCGATCCAAATATTGATTTGGTTCAAAGTTTGGAAGACGTAAAGTCCATCAAAGGAAACAGCGAACCAAACTATGCCTTTAAGTTAGAAAGCAGCGGGGTGAAGGAAATTGTTCACAATCGGTTTGTTGTACCCGATTGGGGTGCCCTTCGATTTGATCTGCACGCACCAAAGATTGCCAATAGCTCTAAGGCCAAATCTAAAGGTACGCTTGATGTGACTATTCGACCATCAGATCCATCAATTCCAGCGTTTTCTCAAACAATAACTCTTCAAAAAGCTGAAAATCAAACGGATAGTAAGAAAGCTCCTTCTAGTTACTTAGCAGATAAATTAAAAGTAGATTACGGCATCAAGGGCTTTGAATCTTTCTCTGTTGACGTACCAGAAAAACTTCGCGGTCAGCCGGCAACCGTTGAATTCAAGCTCGAAGCATCTATTCCTGTCTACCTAGATAATGTCTTTTTTCAAAGCGAGTCGCTGAGGTTTAGCAATCCAACTACAGCAAGAACTGACCTACTGACTAATAATACCTATCAAAATAACTATTTGATAGAGAAGCCACAGTACACTGTTTCCTATAATGGTCAAAAAAATACACCTAACTGGGTTAGTTGGGTTCTGGATGGCTCATGGCCAGGAAATATTCCAAGTAAAGACAGACCTGATGAGTTTGCGGTAGACCCCGATTTAAATAGTTCCTTTTACCCGGTTGCTCATAAAGACTATAAGTTTGATAGTCAAATTAACTATAATGAGGACGAGTATAAGGCATTTAAGCTTGAAAAGCCAGCTATCTTCTGGCCAGTACGGGGACACATGAGTGCTTCTAACGACCGAAATAGAAGCACAAAGGATATGTATGCTAGTTTCTTAACTACCAATATTGTTCCTCAAGATTCCAAGGGAAATGAAGGTGCTTGGCGCGGTTTGGAAAAGAAACTACAGGATCTGGCGCGTCTTAAAAATGAACAAAAACAGCCAACACCTTATAAGTTCTATATCTCTTCTGGTGTGTACGGTGCTGGTGGTGGAGAGTTAACAAAATATTCTACTCCTCCTACTGTGACAGTTTTAAATGAAAGAGGAAGAGTTGTGGAAGCTCCACTTAAGGATAATCCCAATTCTTTTAAAAATTTCAAAACAGCAGATGGTGATCGAACGATAACAGTTCCTAGTGCTCTCTGGAAAGTTGTGCTGGGATTCAAGCCAAATTCAACATCTGATAAGCCAGATTATTACTTTGCTTTTTGGATGCCGAACAATTCCTATGAAATTCAGAAGAGCCTAGATTACACGACAAAAGATGCCAAGGGAAATATTATCGTCAAAAATAATACTTTGGGCTGGGAAGAGCGTTTAATTCCCATTGGCAAGCTAGAAGAAAGACTTAATGCAGATTTACAAAAATCTGGGGACTCATTTAGATATGACTTTCTTTCTCAGATCAAAGATCCTAACAGCAAGGACAAAATGAAAAAAATCATATCTCTTCTCCCCTAAAAACCTGGTTAAACTAACTTCCTCTTTTGCTGAGGGTAGGTAATTAGTTAATATAGCGCGTCTAAATCATTTGTATAGATATGTAGGGGCGATGCCAAGAGTGCCTGCCCTGACAATCACGGGGTTCTTCAGGGGGGATTACCCTTACAAAGATTATACAACTCATTTAGACGTGCTATAGTAGCTACGAATTAGTCTTCACTATTCCAAATAGTACCATCGGGCATGATAGTATCTTTAAAGTGAGCATCTGTAAAAATAGCCATTTCAGATTTGTGACTTCTAATTTCATCCATATCCAACTCGGTGCCAAAAAAGTTAGTTCTCGTCAAGTCAGCCCGATAAAAACGAACTCTATCTTTAAACTTAGCATTCCTAAAATCACTATCGGTTAAGTTAGCATCACCAAAACTTGTCTCAATCATCTTGGCTCCACTTAAGTTTGCTCTACTCAAATTCGCGTCGTAAAACTTAGTCTCCTGCAAATCCGTTTGAGTCAAATTCGCCCCAGTCAAATCCGCTCTGCCAAAGTTAGCTCGCCACAGACAAGCTCCGCTCAGGTTAGCCCCAGTCAAATCCGCATTTTCAAAATGTGCGTATGCCAAGTCGAGGTCGCTCAAATCTGAGCCACTAAAATTGATTCCTTGTCCGTAAAAAACCAGGGATTCCAAGTCACTTTCCTTGAAGTTAGCTCCACTCAAGTTCACTCCACTTAAGTAGCGCTCCTTAGACTGCTCGTGCGTTAATTTGACTTGAATTAGAGAAAAGTCTCTCTCCCCTGCCTCATAGCGCCTGAGCACTTCCTCCAACCACAACTGTTTTCTACTGTTGCATATTCTCATCCATTCTGCTTCTTCTTCTTCGTTCATGACTTTATTTCTAGAATCTGTTGAGAATAAAAATGTTGATACTACTAAAATAACTCAATCTTTGAAAAACAGCAAATACTTACTGCAGGAGCAAATTTTTCTCAACTCATGGCATCACAGATTTGCAGGAGCGAACATCGACAGACAGGCAGTACGATGTTCTTTCTAATATCCCCAATTCTGCTATCAAGGAAAGGCTCAAGAAAGTGCAGAAGGTTCTTCCACAAGAGCTCACATTCTGGCTAAAATAGACTTTGTTGAAATCGCAATTCCCGTCGGATTGACGGTCGAACTCATGTTTGAGGAGAAGTCTATTTACTTTAGCTATTGTTTCGCACGCTGCCATCGGGCATGAGGGTCTCCTCAAAATGGCAATCTCGAAATTCGACCCCGAATATATCATCTTTCACCCCGAAGTCGGCTTCCCGGAAGTCAGTTCTGGTCAACTTGGCTTCATCAAAATGAACACTGTGTAACCTAGCTCCCTTGAAGGTTGTCTCCGTTAAATTATTGCAGATAAAGCCGAGACTGTCTATTCCTGCCTTATTAAATTTGGCTCTACTGAAATCAGCACAGAAAAAACTATCCTCCGAGAACCCAGCTCCCGTCAAGTCAGCTCCGCTCAAATTGGCATAGTCAAAAACTGATTGGAAGAAACCGGTTTCCCGCAAAATAGCATTGCTCAAATCTGCTCCTTCAAAATTGCTTTCACCCAAATCAACCCTAGTCAAGTCAGCTCCTCGCAAAATCACTCCACCCATATAAAGTTTGAGCCGTTGGATGCTACTGTTACGCAAAATAAGACCACTCAAATCCAATCCTTTGAATTGTCCGAAATCCCAATGTCTGGTTTCTCGAAAATCAGGAGTATCCACCATCACACCACTGAAATTTCTCTCCCCAGCCGCATAACGATTGATGATGTCTCCAAACTGAATCTCTTGCATTTGGAAAATAGCGGTATCTATTTGCGCTCCCTGAAAGTTAGCACCTTCAGTATTCGCGTCAACCAAGAATGTCATGCTAAAATTTGCCGAGTTACAATTAGCATCAATCAACTGAACATTCGTCAAATCAGCTCCCCACAAATTAGCGCGGCTGAGATTAGCACCTTCCAGGTCAACCTCTAGTAAGTCAGCATCACTGAGGTCAGCTTCTTCTAAGCAAGCATGACTTAAGTTAGCGTACATCAGGTTAGCAGTGCTCAGGTTAGAAGAAGCTAGATGCGCTCCGCTGAGATTGGTTTCTCTCAAATTAGCACCTCTCAAATCAGCGCCACTGAGCTCGATGCGACTCAAGTTCATGTTTGCTAGATTGGCATCGACTAAGCTGATTCCCGAAAAATCTCTATCGCCATCAGCATAGCGTCTGAGCAATTCTTCAGCGTCCATAACTATCCTAGTAAAGGTCTTTTATGTTTACACTATCCATCATACTTTATTCACGCTGGAGCGCTCCTATTTCTTACAGCAAAAAGGTGCGCCTCGCGCACCCTACATCAGAAAATTATGAACAGTCAACAGTCACCAATTAACTCATGACTAGAAAGGTTTATTAGTAGGTTTAAAACCCTGATTTTTAAAATAGGTTCGGAATACCTCTTGAGCAATTGGTGCCGCCGAAACCGCACCAAATCCACCGCCTTCAACAATAACTGCGATCGCAATTTCCGGCTTGTCAGCGGGAGCAAAACCTACATACATAGCATTGTCAGGATGACCGGGCATTTCCACAGTTCCAGTTTTACCAGCACTTAAAGGAATAGTACCGTCATTCATCGCGCGGCCTGTACCTTTTTTCACCACGTCAATCAATCCTTGTTTAATGACGTTTAAAGTTGCCGGCTTAATACCTGTTGGGATTTTTTTAGTAATAGGCGTATTGGTTTGAGAAGCCAACAAATGTGGCTGCAATCGCGAACCGCCATTGGCAATAGTTGACACCATCACAGCCAATTCTAGGGGAGTACAAAGTACCAAACCTTGACCGATCGCCATTGTTACCGTATCGCCCACATACCAATCTTCCCCATACATTTTCTGTTTCTCAGCAGGGATCGGAACTTGACCGTGATTGGATGCATCCAACCCCAAAAGCTTTAAATTAATAGCACCGCCAATGCCCATTTTTTTAGCCCATTTCGCCATTTCTTCCGGCCCTACAGCCATGCCTACTTGATAGAAAAATGTATTGCTGCTGTAGGCTAAAGCGTCCCGAAAACCGATAACGCCGTAACCAGCGCCGTGTTCGTTAAAGGTAATTCCGCCGATATTAATTGAAGAAGATGATAGTAAAGTCGAGTCAGGAGAAAACTTGCCCGACTCCATCCCGGCTACAGAAGTTACAATCTTAAAAGTGCTGCCGACTGGATAGCCTTGAACTGCCCGATTTAAAAATGGTTTGTCTGGCCCTTGTAGTCGATCCCATTCTTTTTGAGTTACCTTGCGAGTGAAAATATTGGGGTCAAACGTCGGCCAACTAGCCATTGTTAAAAGAGCTCCGGTTTTGATATCGATCGCCACAACTGCACCCAGGCGATCGCCCAAAGCTTTTTCCGCAGTTTTCTGCATATCTAAATCTAAAGTTAGCTGCACCGGTTTGCCGGGAACAGGATCTTTTACACCCAAATCTTGGATTTCCTCGCCCTTAGCATTCACCTCGATCAAACGGTTTCCCCAAACGCCTTCTAAAGTTTTATTGGCTAATTTTTCAACTCCCATCTGACCGACAATCATTCCCATCGGATATGTAGGATTAGCTTTTAATTCGTCTAAAGTAGCTTCGCCTACGTATCCCAAAAGGTGAGCTGCTAGTTGCTCGTTGGGATTGTCTCGGCTCGATTCGGCGCGAATTTCAACTCCCCGCAAAGTATTAGCTTGTTCTCCCAGGGCAACAAAAGTACCGACATCAATATTTTTACTAATTCGCACTGGTAGGGCAGATTTGTAGCCTGCTTCTTCGATTTTTTTGAGAATTTCGGCTGCGGGAAGTTTGACGATCGGGCCTAGTGTAGCGGCGACTTCTTGCCAGTCTTTGGTCGATCGCTCTTTCGGCCACAGATAAACCGATCGAGATACGCGGTTAGCCGCAAAAATTTTACCGTTGCGGTCTAAAATTTGACCGCGATTAGCTGCGACAGAAACAGGTCGAATGCGGTTATTTTCCGCCCGCTGTCGGTTGTATGCTCCCTGTACCAGTTGCAGTTCCGCGAGACGAAATACCGGCAGCGTCACCAAAGTAGTGACTAGCAGCATCAAAACCATCACTTGGAACGATCGGCTGCGCTGGCGCGTACCATTATCCAAGGCATTTTTGTCGAATCGGACGTGAGATTTAAAAGAAAAATCGCCAGCCATATTAATTAATCTGCTCTTTTATTCAACTAACAAGTAGATGCAGTTACCATCCGGATTATTTGGTGGAAGATGCAACCATTATAAATTCTCACTCTTTAGTGACAGACAGAAATTCTACCGGTTGGCAGACGAATCAGCCATATTTTGTGATTAAAGTAGATTTTAAATATCAAGTTTTTGTGACAATTCAACTTCTCAGGAGGTACAGGCGCTGTGGAACCCCTCGATTTTTTGATTGCTTGGCTGGTGACGGGCAGCAGCTTGCTGCTAATTTCTCAACTGCCAATTGGTGTGGAAATTGACAGCACACCGAAAGCCGTAATTTCCGCTGCGGTGCTGGGATTGTTGAATGTTTTAATTTTGCCCATTCTGAAAACAGTTTTTTTCGTGCCGAACTTGCTGACGCTGGGATTGCTTTCCGGTGTGTTTGCTTTTGTGATGAATGCGATCGTTTTTGCCTCTGCTGCGAAGCTAGTGAAAGGATTTCGCTTGCGGATGGGCCTGTGGAGCACGGTATTGGGGGCGATCGCCTTGGCTGCAGTTAGTAGCTTTATCAATAGCGCACTGATTTAGCTCGCCGACGGGCGATTTCCCTCGCCCGATATTTCCTAGCTTTCCCTTGTGCGTTTCCTTTGCCTCAAAGCATTTTCAAGCACTAAATATTCGGGAGGATCTCATTTTGGCAAAAAGGATTTTTTTTACAGTGCGAGCGTCCCCGAAGAGCGAGGTGTATAATACGCTCTTCGGGGACGCTCGCACTACAAATACTTGCACAGAGATGCACCCAATCTTAACTATAAGTAAGAAGAAATATGAATCCAGAGGATACAGCAGTCCGATACGATCGCATTGCCCAATGGTGGCAAACCCAGCATCAAGATTCGCTTTATGGTATTCCCCAGTTGGAACGGGCGATTCAATTTACTCACAAGAAGCAATTAGCGCTTGATATCGGGTGCGGAAGCAGTGGACGTTTTATTAAAACTCTAAGTGAGCATGGATTTCAGGTGGAAGGACTTGATATCTCTGAGGAAATGATCGATTTGGCTAAAAAACTGCATCCAAGCATCACCTTCTATCGATCGGATATCTGCTGCTGGAATCCTCCCAAACCCTACAGCTTGATTGTCGCTTGGGATAGTACGTTTCATCTACCGCTAGATATGCAAGAACCTGTGACGAAGAAGCTATGCGATGCTCTGGAACCTGATGGTGTGCTGCTGTTCACCTGTGGAGGCGGATACAGACAAAGTGAGGTTTCTGGAACATTTCAAGGTGAGGACTTTGAGTACAGCACACTGGGCGTAAATGCTTTCCTAAAGATTCTGATTGAGCAACATTGTATATGTCTTCACATCGAATACGATCAATACCCTGAGAATCATGTTTATATCATTGCTCAAAAGACTGGATCGACTGCTGGGATGGATGTGAAGAGGCTGGAGTAGTTAATGTAGTCTGTGAAGTACGATCTTTGCAAAGCGCAGTGCGATCGCCGATCTTGTAGCTTGGGTTGACAATAGAAAGCCAACTACTTCTTATCCGATCGCGGACGGTGCTAAGTGCGATCGCCAACTTCATCGCTCAGTGTAAAAATTGCTGACACAGGGATAGGCATTAGTCAGACCTCTAATTTTATAGGGGGGAATCGAGCGATATAATATTAGTTTTCAATCGCGGATTTATAGGCTGTTACTTTGATGTCAATTCCAGTAATATCTGTGCCGACAACTACAGCGGCGGCTCCTAAGTTTAATGCTTTTTTTGCCATTTCTGGCCCGGCGATTCCACCTTCGCAGATAACTGGAACCTTAAGCTTTTCTACCATTTGGGCGAGCAAATCAAATCCGGGCGGCGAGAAATTTTCCGTCTGGGGAGTGTAGCCAAAAAGAGTAGTTGCGACAGTATCTGCACCAGCTTGGGCCGCCGCGATCGCAGCTTCGATCGTGTCTACATCCGCCATGACTAATTTCCCTAATTCATTGTGAATGCGATCGATTAACGTTTTTAAGTCTTCGCCAGCAGGACGGTTTCGCAAAGTTGCGTCAACGGCGATAATATCAGCTCCTGCAAGTGCGATCGCCCGCGCGTCTTCAAACCGAGGAGTAATGTAAATCTCGCATCCCGGCAATTGCTGCTTCCAAATCCCAATTATCGGAGCCGATACCTGTTTTCGCACCGCCGCAATGTGAGCCGGAGAGTCAATCCGCACCCCCGCAGCCCCTCGATTGACAGCGGTGCGAGCCATTGCCGCAATGACGATCGGATCGTGCAGCGGCGAATCGGCAGGTGCTTGACAAGAAACAATTAATCCTGTAGGAATTTGACAATTAATCATGGTGAATTGGGAATTGGGAATTGGGAATTGGGCATCGGGCTCTAGCGTTGCGGAGGGATGGGGCATCGGGAATTGGGAATTGGGCATTGGGCATCGGGAATTGGGATTTTTTTGTAATTTATTCCCTGTGTCCTATTGAACTCAAATAAGCGTTAAGTTTTGGTAGTAATTTATCGACAATTGGTTTAAATTTGCTTACTTGTTCGCTTGTGATAAGTTGTCTAGCATACGCTAATCTTAACCAATTTACTGTTTCGTACAAAGAGCCTCTGGCAATTTTTACAAAACGCCGATTATCTTGGTCACTATAACGACCTCTTCCTTCAGCAATATTAGCACATACACTATCAGCAGACCGAACGATCTGTTGGCCCATCGTATCTTTTGTAAAATAATCCCATTTTTTAACAATCTCGCAAATCTCATTCGCCAAGCTTTCCGCCAACTTATAAACCTCTAATTCCTCAAAATCAGGTCTTCCCATAATTACCTCAAAAACTCAATTATATTAAATGCCCCATCCCTCCGCTTCGCTCCGCCCCATGCCCCATCC
>NZ_CAWPRX010000025.1:0-24170 GCF_963890365.1 Tychonema sp. LEGE 07196
TGTGTATAAGAGACAGCCCCTCCCGCGGGGAGGGAGCAAGATTATTCTTGTTTCTCCCCGCGGGAGGGGGGACTTGCGGGGGGTAAATTTGACTTTTGCAAGAGGTCTATTGTATATTTTGATGACAATCAAAAATCGTCAAATCCTCTCTCCCTCTCTCCCCTTCTCCCCCTCAATCGCCATACACAATCTATATGAGAAACAGGTTATCATGACGGCGCTGCAAAATTGGAGGATGATGGTTGTGGGGTGTGCCGCCTGCTGTGGAAATACAGCGGACGGACTAGGATATTCCATCCCGCAAAACAATCAAAATTATCCCGAAATTATGCAGCGCCCCCGCTTATTTTACAGTCTGATAAACCGGGCGACATCCAGACAAAATCGAGTGCAAATTAACTACATTTCCGATGACGGCGATCGCAGGTGCACAAAATCCAGTCGCCTCAACTTGCTCTACAATTGTACCCAAAGTGCCGATCAATTCTTCTTGTTCCGGCCGCGTTCCCCAGCGCACTAATGCTACGGGCGTTTGGGCGCTCAATTCGGCTGCTGTTAACTGGTCGATAATGTAAGGCAAATTGTGGATTCCCATGTATACTACAATGGTTTCGGAGCCGCGGGCGATCGCCTGCCAATTTACTTCCGGTCGATATTTTCCCGCTGATTCGTGGCCGGTGACAAAGGTGACTGACGAACTGTACGATCGGTGTGTCAGAGGAATTCCGGCATAAGCCGCAGCCGCAATCCCGGAAGTTACACCTGGTACCACTTCAACCGCAACTCCAGCTTTTACCAAATCTTCCATTTCTTCGCCGCCGCGCCCGAAAATAAACGGATCGCCGCCTTTGAGACGAACTACGATCGCATTATTTTGAGCTTTTTCTATCAATAGATCAGTTGTTTCGTCCTGCATTAACGAGTGGCGGCCTTTGCGTTTTCCAGCATCAATTCGTACTGCTTCGGGATTGATGGCTGCCAAAATTTGAGGGCTGACTAAAGCGTCGTAAATCACCACATCCGCACACTCTAACAAAGCTTTTCCCTTCAAGGTCATCAAACCCGGATCTCCTGGCCCGGCACCTACTAAATACACTTTACCTAAAGACATTTTTCTGTCTTCCTTTACCTCTTCCGTGCCTCTGCCGTTCATTTTTGAATTAAATTCCCAATTAAATCTGCTAATTCTGCACTTGCGCCTAGAGGGTTTGCCAGATGAAGTTCTGCCGCCGGAAATTGCTGCTTTAGCTGTGCGACATTTTTGGCGATCGCATCTGTAATTCCTCCATTAAATAAGAAGTATGGCACAATTCCTATTTGCTGCTGTCCACCACGAACCAAATTATCAATTTGTGCTTCCAAACTCGGCTGTACCGACCAATAAGCTGTCTGGGCACCGAGTTCCCTGGCAATTTTCTCCACCGTCGAGTTACCTCCGGGGCGGCGGCTGCCGTGAGATAGTAAAATCCATTTTGGCAATAGCAAATTGGGGAGAAAAGCCACATCTTGCATTTGATTTTTTAGCAAGCGTGTTAAGCCAGCTTCCTGGGAACCTAAATGCGGGCGCAATTCAATTTTTAGTTGGGAACCCAAAGTTTTTTGGGCAGTTTCTACCTCTGCGGGTATGTCTTCGGCGACGTGAACTCCCGGTAATAAAAATGCGGGCAGGATTTGCAATTGTGTCAGCCCCAGCGACAGGGTACGTTCGCCAAAACTGCAAATTTGTTCGTGCAGCGGTGCGGGGCCGAATTCTAAGGTGGCGGTGGCTACTGCGGGGAACGAGTCGGCTAATTTTTGAGAAAGCAGTTGACCGAGGTTTTCCAAAGCCCGTTGGGGTCTGGGGTCACGGCTGCCGTGAGAAACTAATAAATAGGTCGATCGCAATTTCAATAGGGATTTGATGTGAATGTTCGACAGAAAATTTACAATAATTATAACACCGTAGGGTGCGCGACTTGAAAATTGCTCAACATTTCGTCGGCATCTCTCAAATCGCGCACCCTACATACACCAATAAGGTAAAACAATGCTTTGACGCGCACTTTTTAGCGCTCTAGGTGCGCGGCGCGCACCCTACACAACTCTCAAATTAACCTTTGGGAGCTGGATCTGCGATGTACTTAAAAGTAGGTTCAGAGTTCCAATTACCGCGTTCGTCCTTGCCATTTGTAGACAAATTAAAGTATAGATCCACAGTGGAATCTGGCTCAATATTACCGAAAAACGGATCGGTGAGTTTGCCCAACGATTCGAGAGCTTTCATGAACATTTGAGTGTGAGAAATTTCGCGAGTCAGTAGAAACTGCAGCGTTTGTTTCGATCCCGCATCCGGCGCGAGTTTAATCAATGCTTCGTAGGTTTGACGCGCTCCGGCTTCCGCACCGATATTAGCGCGCAAGTCGCGCACGACATCGCCACCTTCGTTGACATAAGCACCACTCCAAGCTTGACCTTGGCTGTCCAACAAGTGCGGGCCTACACCGCGCACGGCAAACAAAGTGCTTTTGTAAGCTTCTGTTTGGTCAACATTTTTAGTGTGCATTTCTATCATTTTGCCAACCATTTCTAAGTGGCTAAATTCTTCGATTGCAATATCTTGAAGCATATCCTTAATCCCTGCATCTTCACAGTGAAAGGACTGCACCCAGTAT
Organism: Tychonema sp. LEGE 07196; assembly: GCF_963890365.1. Classification (NCBI taxonomy): domain Bacteria; kingdom Bacillati; phylum Cyanobacteriota; class Cyanophyceae; order Oscillatoriales; family Microcoleaceae; genus Tychonema; species Tychonema sp. LEGE 07196. The sequence goes on from NZ_CAWPRX010000025.1 coordinate 2,652, forward strand.
TGCAAAGCTGCTGTCAATTCTCCGGTGGCTCCGCCAAACTGTTCTAAGAGCAATTGAGCAAAGCGGGGGTTTGCTTCGTCTACTTTGACGGCAGACATTAGTTGTTTTTTGTGAAAAAACATGGATCGGTACCTCGGTTTGTTTCGGTTGTTAAAGTCGTCAATTTGCCGACTTTGGGTGTGTTCATCCTCAGAATCCATTGTGCGATAAGCGATCGCCTCCAACCTCGGTCGCTGGATACATATAGCGGAACAAATTTCTCTACTTTCAGGTAGAGTTTAAATTAAAAAATTTCATTACTTAGCAGCCATGAAAATTACTATTTAGCAGCATGATTATTGTCGCACTCGGTTAATTTTGGGCAGATCTCAAATCCTCTCTTCATCGGAATAGTAAATTCAGGCGTTGACTGTTGACTGTTGACCGTTAACATCATGTATGAGTGCAACCGGAATTGATATGACAGGGTGTCGAGGTGTCGCAGCCACTGAATGCGCCCTACCAAACTTCGAGATTAGATGTGTCCGATTGGTGATTGCTGAGTAAATTTAAGTTGTCCTGAAGCAGTAGCAGAGTTGTAGGCCGGCCAGTTTACCCGATCGCCAAATCGGATACAATCTCCCTTGACGCTTGCGTAAATCTGCTTTTGGACGCTGAAGCCAAACCGACCTTGACTGTAGTGCAGCCAAAGTCGATCGACTGTTTGCAAATCCGGGCAAGGTAGCTGGTAAATTTGGCTGATTTCTAGCTGAGTTTCCGGTTTCAGCGAGAGAGACTGACACATCACTGTCCAAGTTTCGCGATCGGCTTATTGCTACTTTTTGTTTGACCAAAAATCCCGCAGTTTGGTATAATTTACTGCCCGTGCAGAAATCATTGTCGAATCGAGATTTGAAGTAACAGATCGGGGAGAACTTGCTGCGAAATTGGTGGCGGCATTTATTCGGTCAAATCGGAGGATCGGGAGTTTGTGAGGCGTTGAGATTAGACGAGTTATGGGGATTCGTGAGAGTCGGAGCGATCGGGTTTTTGAGCGCCAGCAAATTTGGCTGGCAACTCTCTAAAGCTGCATTGATATCTTGCAAAACTTCCTCAGCAAAACGGTACCGCTGACTGAGATGAGTTTGCAGCAACTTATCTAAAACTTCACCTAATTTGCTGCTAACACTCGTACCTTTGGGGAGAAAGTCGCGCCACCACCAGCGTTCGCTGTGGCAGTCGTACATATCCAAGGGCGGAACTTGCGTCATCAGGCGAATGCAAGTAACACCTAAACTATAAAGGTCGCTAGCAGGAAATACTTTGCCGCGCAGTTGTTCGGGAGCTACATAATCTTTACTGCCGATGAGGGTTGCCGAACGCAGTAGGGCTGAATCAGTCAGCAGTTTGGCAATCCCAAAATCGATTAATACGAGTTTGTTGTCCGACTGGCGGCGGATAATGTTTTCTGGTTTGATATCGCGGTGAATAACGCGCTTGTTGTGGATAAATTGCAGCACGGGCAATAAGTCTTGCAGCAGTTGCCAAATTTTATTTTCATTGTATACACCTTCCGATAATTCTTGTTTGAGATTCCGCCCTTCTATAAATTCTTGAACTAGATAAATCTGTTTCTTTTGCTCAAAACAAGCTAATAAATTGGGAATTTGTTCGTGTTTTAGTTGGTCTAAACACACTGCTTCTATGTGGAATAATTCAATGGCTTTTTTGATGAGTTCTGGGTCTGGATCGTAAAAATGAAATTGCTTGACTGCACAGCGGGGTTGGGATGGGATGTCTTCATCAATTGCTAGGAAAGTTTTGCCAAATCCACCTCTACCTAATAGTTGAATCGGGCGATATCGCTGTCTCAGCAACAGGTTCGATCCGCAGTTTAAGCAAAATTTTGCGGTGCTGGGGTTTTCGGGTTGTTGACATTCTGGATCGAGGCAGTAAGTCATATTGATTTTGGATTTGAGATTTTAGATTGCCCAGAAGACTTTTTTTAACGAACCGCGTTGGCGTAGCCTGCGCGAAGCGCTTAGACGCTCATAGCGCAAAGGAAGAGGGAAGAGGGAAGAGGGAAGAGGGAGGGTTGACAACTGATGCAGTTCGGGATATGAGGCTATTTTAATGCGCTGCTGGGGCGCGGGATATTTGCCGTTGGCGGAGCCCTCGCAGAGGATCGCCCAAACTAGAAATTGTGCTAAACTCTTGCTGTGCAAGGCATTTGAGGCACAATTGATGCGATGGGTTCGGGGACGCTGAAAAAAAAATCAAATTTTTTTTGCTTGACCCCTAGACTTTTTCGGGAATATAGTGCTATAGTTAGAAAAGTTATGGCGAGTGTAGCCAAGTGGTTAAGGCAGTGGTTTGTGGTACCACCATTCGTGGGTTCAATTCCCATCATTCGCCCTTTTGATTATATTGTACAGGTGCGATCGCCCGTTGGGTGCTTAGCTCAGACGGCGGTTGAAACCCCATCTATACAAACGATGTCCGTGCCAAGCAGACTCAAGAAGATAACGTGATTTTCGTTTCCCGGTTTTCAACCCGCACAGGCGCGCGAGTGTTTGTATAGACGCGGTTTCTAACCGCCCGGTTTTCTACAAACCTATGTGCTAATCTTAGATCCAATCTAATACCATTTTTCTTTCATATGTGCTATGGATGAATTCCGAAGCCCCCCCGAAATCGCGGGGGGGTTGGGGGGGTAATATCTAGCGCTACTTTATGAAATTGGTATAAATGCGAGGCAGAGCCAAAGCATCTGCGTTACCAGGCAGAGCCTGGTAACGAGTTAAATCCTACAAACTGATGTGCTAATCTTAAATCCAATCTAAAATCTACAATCTATAATCTAATATCAAAATATGCGATCTTTAGTAGCAGAAGATTGGGGATATAAATTTAGTGGCGATCGCACAATTAATAAATTTATTCGGGATATAGAAGGAGAAGCCGCTTTAGCGAAATATTGCGATTGGGAATGCAGAGAACGCGCGGAACTTCTGATGTCGGAAATAGCCGGCACATCTCACAGTCTTTTCTACGTGCGCCGCCAAAAGGTAAATGAGAGATTTTCTGAAGAAGAAATTTGGGAATTGATTCTTGCTACGGATGGAGATAATTTTGAATTGCCAGAATTGTTGCAAAAAGCCGATCGCACTTTGCGATTGTTAGCAACAGTACGCACAGAAGACGGAATCGGCGGCTTGAAATTGCTGGATGCTGGTTTGGTGGCGCTTCCCAGAGGCAGAAAAGATGGCTATGTTTTGCCGGTGCAGTTGCGACTTTTGCCCCAAACTCGATCGCCAATTCCCGCAAAGTCGATCGCCCGCATCCAACAAATACCATTTTGGGACGACAGACACATACCGACTACCGAACAATTAAAAGTTTGGCACACTTTCTTAAATGTAGAAAAACGCATCGCCGAAGCGCGTCAATTTTGCGTACCTTTCCGCGCCCACAACTACGGTTCTGGCTTAAAAACCGTAACTTTTGAAATCGATCGCAATTCTGCAACTCTTGACGGCTACGATGAAAATCCCTTACAAATCGGCGACTTTCGCGACAGGCTAAAACAAGCCAGAAATGAAGATATTATCTTATTTGATTCGCCGCCCGGAAGCAGAAGTTCGCGCGATGGCGAAACTTTGGGTAGCATTGCTGAAATTGAGTTTGAACGCGGTAAATTGCGGATTAAGTTAGATTTTGATTTGGGCGATCGCATGGCAGGCGGCAGATATCAACTGCCCAAACAAGGATTTTTGTATTTTGAAGCGGCGGGCGATATCAGTCAGATCGATCGCAAGAAAAAAGCTTTAAAAATGCTGACTGACGGCCGCGCTCAAAATCCGTATTTGAGCGAGTTTTTATTCGACTCTTCCCAGGCGAGAATTCCCGATAAACTAATTAAATTGGACCGGGAAGATTTATTAAATCGCAATGCTAATGACGACCAACTCGCCGCCGTTGAAATGGTACTTTCGGCGCGGGATTTAATTCTGATTCAAGGGCCGCCGGGAACTGGAAAAACCACGGTGATTGCGGAGATTTGCTATCAAATTGCTCGTCAGGGCGGGAAAACGCTGATTGCTTCCCAGGCAAATTTAGCCGTCGATAATGCTTTGAGTCGGTTGGTGCACAATCCGGCGATTCGGGCTTTGCGGAAGGGAAAAGCTCATAAGGTGCAGGAAGAAGGCCAGCCGTTTTTGGAGGAAAATGCGATCGGCACTTGGCTGCAAAATACGGCGATTGATTGCGAACAAAAGCTCTCGCAGCGCCAGAAAAATATCACATTTTTGCGGCAGTTGCTGGCAGATTCCGACCGATTTAATGCCTACTTTGCCACGGAAAAAGATTTTTTTAAGCAATTAAAGCACCTGCACGACGGCAAGGCAGATATTGAGGAAAAATTGACCGCGCAAACAGCAGCCTGTGAACTAAGTTTAACTGCTAAAAGCAAGCTTGAATTTTTGGTTGATGGCTTAGCAAATCTGCTATCTACACCGGATATCAACTGGGAATCTTCGGAAGTTGCCGAGTTTATGCCGAAACTAAAACCTTATTCTGAAGGTAATGTTTTAGTAGAAAACTTTATGGCAAATGTGCGAATTTGTGTTAACCATGCTATTCAAATTGGCTTGGATCGCCCTATGTGCGGCGCGTTTGGAATTGCGGTTTGGTTGCGGGAAACTGTAGCAGCGCAAATGTCGGAATTTAAGGCGGCGGGCGATCGCGCTGATGAGGTTTGTCACGCTATGTCAGCGGTTGCGGAGTCTTTGCGGGTGTCGCGGCAGTTGTCGGAGGCGGTGAATCAGCTACAGTTGGGCGACAAGCAAAATCAGACGCACCGCCACAATCTCGAACAGAAAATCAAGAATTTGGAACTGCGAAAAACGGAAATTGCCGCCGTTGTCGTCAGCGTTGCAGAGTGGATTGAGACAGCAGATGCAACACTTTATACAGTTGTGCAATCTTGCTGCGAAACCGGCGCGATGCTGACTGATGAAATGGTAGAATTGCCTGCGGGATTGCTGAAAATTGCTCGATCGCTCAAATTGCCGATCGTCCCTCCTAAGAGTAAAGTGAATTTGCCCGATTTGGAAAGACTGCAAAAGGCAATTTCCCATGAAGCCAGCGCGGGTTTTAAGGACATCCAAGGGCAGCAATTCCGGTTTAGCGAGTTTTTGCACCTAAATTTGAATCAAACCCCGCTCGTGCTCGCTGCGGGCGATCGGGCGCAGTGGCAGCAACTAGCCCAAGACTTCGCCAGCTACAACCAACTCAGCCCCAGCCAGCGCAAATTTATCGTAGAAAAAGCGAACAATTTATTCAGTAAAATTCAACAACTTTACAGTGAATCCTTGCAGCCCAATCAAATCCAGACAACTTGCGATCGTCTTGTCAAAGAATTGCTACACAGCATCCTCGCCAACGCCCGCCAGTGCATAATTCCCCTGAAAACCGAAACCGAACAACAACTGATCAAACAGCAACAATTATTAGATAAAATTGGTCAAACCTTGAATCAGCAGCAAATATCTGCAGCCCAAAATCAGGTAGAAACAGCGCAGCAAGAGGCGAATTTAAAAATTAGCGAAGTTACTAATTTGTTGCAAGCAATTGTCGCCCTGCCAAATCTACCTGAAAGATTGCGGAGTTTAGCCGAACAATATCTCGCGCAAAAGTCTAATATTTGGGAGCAACCGCAGCATTTTGTCAAGCAAATTGATGCTTGGAAGTTGAGCGCGATCCAGCTTGAAAAATCCATTGCTGACTTAGATCCTTTCGGGGTTTTGGAAAATATCAAAAACCGTCTTGACGAGCAATTATTACCGCTGCAAACAACCAGCGCCGGTTTGCAGCAGCAACTCGCACAACTTCAAGCAGAATTAAACGACATTACGGCTAAACTGCAACAGCAGCAACCAACAGCCGAATTAATAATTGAGAGAAATTGGTGGGAGTCAACATGGCAAAGTTTCCCGGAAAAATACAAACCAGAAATTCCTAATGTCGAATTATTTGCAGTGGATTTTTTACGCAAAATTAAGCGTATTTTCAATAATTTTCAGAAGGAATTAGAACGAGAACAAACAGCCTTAAATCGTTCTCAAACTTTGGTTACTGATTGGATCGAAAAACTTCGCCATCCATCGGAAAAAGACCGCAACGATTTAAAACAAATTTATATTGACAATGCTAACGTCATCGGCATTACCTGCGTGCAAGCTGCGAGTTTTGATTTTAGCAAAAACTTTCCCAGCTTTGATGCAGTGATAGTTGATGAAGTTAGCAAATGCACTCCGCCAGAGTTATTAATCCCAGCTTTGAAGGGTAGAAAATTAGTATTGGTGGGCGATCACAGGCAATTGCCGCCGATGTTCGATCGAAGTACGATCGATGATATCGCCGAAGATATCGGTTGCACTGGAGACGAACTTAGCTTTATCAAAGAATCGCTGTTTAAAGTATTGTTTGAAAATGCCAGCGACGGGATCAAGAAAATGCTGACAACTCAATACCGAATGCACCCGCAAATCATGGGCGCAATCAATCAGTTTTACCAGCAAAAACTCAACTGCGGGATTTTGGAAGCCGATACGAGACGCGCGCACAATCTCGCAGGTAAAATCATTCAAGAAAACCATCACCTCCTCTGGGTGAAAACGCCTGTGGGACAAGGGTTTGAGGAGGAGAAACAGGGTACTTCGCGGCTGAATGTCAAGGAGATTGATGCGATCGAGCTTTTGTGCGAACAGATGGAAAATGCTTGGCGGCCTAAAATATTAGAAGGTGAACCGCCGAAGGAAATCGGAATCATTACTTTTTACGGTGCACAATTGAACGCCATTAAAGATAGAATAGAAGCCGAAAAATTTCCTTCTTTGAGCATCCGCACTGGTACGGTTGACATATTTCAAGGCATGGAAAGACCTGTAATTATTGTCAGCACGGTGTGCAATAATGTTAGGGGCGATATTGGATTTGCTAAGGAACCGGAACGGGTGAATGTGGCATTTTCGCGCGCCCAGGAATTGCTGGTAGTTGTCGGCTGTCACGATTTATTTACCCAACAAACAGGTACTGTGGGAAAAATGTATCAGGAAGTTTCAAAAACGGTGCGTCACTGGGGAGGTTTTGTAGATGTTTCTAGCGTCCTCAGCTAAATCAATTGACTCGAATTTAAGTTCGCTGGCTGCACAAATCGAGCAACAAAATCCTGGTTTGTCGGTGTTGGCGGCGCGTCAATTAAGGTTTGCTATCCGCCAAACTCCGCTGGAGGTGACGGTTAGCGAACCGCGCGAGTTTAACGTGTTGGAGGAGTTTATTTTGCGGGCTGGTGTTGAGTTCGATCCGGCTCCGACTTTGCAGGAATTGGCGGATTTGCTGGGGTTGGATTTGGTTTTTGTGAAGACTGCGGCGGCGAATTTGGTTGGTTTGGAGGTTTTGGAGGTGGCGGATAATGGTAAAATTGCTATCGCCCCGCAAGGTCAAGATTTTTGGGAAAAAGGTACGGTTAGTCGATCGCACGTTCAATCAATTTACGCGATTTCCGATCCTTTAAATCAAACTCTCACCTTCAAATTCGATGCTGCAGCCGCAGAATCCAGCGATTTACCAGATTTAGCAGAATTAGTATCGCTGGAACATAAAATTACCGACTTTGCCGATTTAAGCATAGCAGAAATCCAGCCGTTAATTCAAACATCCGGTTTAGGACTTCATGTCCCAGAAAACGGAAAAATAGTCACCAAATGCGATGTCATCGGCGACGATTTAGATGTTTTACAAACAGTATCAATTTTTGTGTTGCTGGATGGAATAGAAAATAAAACTACCATTCAAGCCCGACAGGGAAAGCAAATATTAGAAACAGCATCAAACTTTCTCAACCAACTCGAATATCAGCAGAAATTGCTGAATGAATTGTGCAAATCAACGGAAGAAATTGCACAGCCTGAGTCAGAAACAATCCCGGTTCAAAAAACTCGCAAAAAGTCATCTACAGCCGCAGGAAAAAAGAAGAAACCATAAAAGTTGCGAGTCCACAAGAAAAGAGCGGACTCGCATTCTGCACGCTCGATCCGTTTTTGTTATGGCAATCTACCGGACACTATCTAACTAATTCCTAGATTTCAGTATTTTCTATCCTGTAGGTGCGTCATATCAATTCCGGTTTCACTCCTCATGATGTCAACAGTCAACAGTCAACAGTCAACAGTCAACAGTTAACAGTGAACAGTTAACAGTCAACAGTGAATTTACTATTTTGATGAAGAGAGGATTTGATATCAGTCTTAAGATTGCTAAACTGACGCACCCTACAATAATTCTACTGAGCCTTAACGCATTTCAGCATCCGCAAAGTAGTCGCCGCCCCGTAATTCCGCTTTGCAGAATCATCGGGAGCAAACCGATTCCCAATTTCGTTAAGAGGAGAAGCTACACCACAATAACCAGACATTTGATTGATAATCGCAGCAGCCCAATGATTCTGAGTATCTGAAAAAGTTTTAGGCTGCTGTTTAGCCAATAAATTCGGCTGCATTCCCCGCGCCAACAAACCAAATTCAGCAGATCTTCGCATCACCGCCATCAATTCAGCGCGAGTGACAGGCTGCGTAGGTTTAAAAGTTCCATCTGTGTAACCGCTGACTATCTTATTGTCTCGCGCAAATTGAATTTTTCCCGCACTCCAGCGCGAGTTATCAACGTCGCTGTAGGGACGGGAAGCAACTATGCTGGGAAATGTGATATTAGCACCTTGTATTCCTTTCAAGGATTCCAATACTAAAGATACTAATTGCTCTCTGGTGACAGCAAGTTGGGGCCGAAAGGTATTGTCTTGAGCAAAGCCTGCTACAAATCCCAGGGCGACAGCTTCTTTAATTTCGGCAGCGTAGATATCGGTTGCAATATCTGTGAATGTAGAAGATCCAGTATTTCCTCCGGTATTTCCGCCAGTATTTCCTCCGGTATTTCCGCCAGTATTTCCGCCAGTATTTCCTCCGGTATTGCCAGTTTCTCCCGGCGCGTTTTGACTGGTTGTGAAATAAAAATGACCTAATACTTTGCCTTGATAAGCTCTTTTACTAAATCGCCAGCCCGGATCGAGAGTGATTTTCATAAAGCCGTTAACATCACCGTTTGTCCGGCCGATAATTATCGGTTTAACGTTGGGATCTAGGGAAGTTCCCATGAGTACAACATTGCCATCAATTTTTTCCAAACTTAGGCTGTATTTTAATGCTAAATCGGTGCCGCCCATGCGAATAGAAAAGCCGTTGCTATCTGTGGCGCGGCCGCAAATGCCGGTGAAATCAAAATTAACTAATAAGGGATCGATTCTGACGGGATTAGAGCCGTTTTCGCTCCAGCATTGCCGTTTGTCTGTTACTTGTTCTACAATTAGCAATTGATAGCCACCGAAGGGGCGGGGTTGGGCGATCGCAACTACTCGCTCTTGGTTGATTTCGGTTTCGTCAAAAGTAAATGCTTTGACTGGGGCGATCGCGCCTAGTGTTAAAATTGCTGAACCTGCCAGTGCGGCTGCTGTTCGTAGCAGTAAATGTTTCATAGTTTTTCCCTCTTTACTCCTTGTGTTGATGAGACATACCTAGAAGATTAAAAGGTCGCGGTCTTCTGACAACAAGATAGAATTTTACCATCTGTTGTTCCGTTGATGCGCCCTGAGTCGGAGAAATATAATAAAATTCAATACCGTGCAAATTAAATCCGAGCCAACCTAGCCTCCCAACTATCGGGGGGAGAAGAGTATTTTATTTGGTCAGCCTTTTTTAGAGGATGTGATGTCAAATCCTCTCTTCATCGGAATAGTAAATTCAGGCGTTGACTGTTAACAGTTAACATCATGTAGGAGTGCAACCGGAATTGATATGAGGGGATATCCTATACAAAAAAGGTGCATTACACGCTGGTAAACGCACCTTAAAATAAATATTAAAGAAAGGCTTTTTATACTTACCGGAACATACTGCTAACAGAACTATCTTCGTGAATCCGCCAAATAGTTTCGCCCAGCAAATTCGCTACCGAAAGTACCGTTAACTGTTCAAAACGGTGTTCTTCAGGTACAGGAATTGTATTCGTAACAATTACCTCTTCCAAGACTCCGCTAGACAAACGCTCGATCGCCGGATGCGAAAATACTGCATGAGTAGCACAAGCATAAACCTGCCTCGCACCCTCGCGGCGCAACAATCTGGCACCCTCACAAATCGTGCCGGCAGTATCGATCATGTCGTCCACCAACACAGCAGTTTTGCCACTGACATCACCGATCAGGTTCATCACTTCTGCCACATTGTGAGCTTGTCGGCGCTTGTCAATAATTGCCAGGGGAGCATCGCCAAGCTTTTTAGCAAAGGCTCTCGCCCTAGCGACTCCGCCAACATCCGGCGAAACCACAACAATATCCGACAACTGTTTCCTCGCCAGATAATCCAAAAGTACCGGCGAACCGTAAACGTGATCGAAAGGAATATCAAAATAACCTTGAATCTGAGCCGAGTGCAAATCCATTGCCAAAATGCGACCTGCTCCAGCTTCAGTAATCAAATTAGCCACTAATTTTGCAGTAATCGACTCTCTGCCGGCTGTTTTGCGGTCTGCCCTAGCATAGCCGTAGTAGGGAATCACAGCAGTAACTTGTCTTGCAGAAGCGCGGTGACAAGCATCGATCATGATTAATAATTCCATGAGGCGATCGTTTACCGGACAGCAAGTTGGCTGAATCAAGTAAACATCGCAACCCCGAATCGATTCTTGAATTTGAACGTAGAGTTCGCCATCCGCGAACCGCTTGCGAACCATCGGCCCCAAATCGATCCCCAGATAGCGAGCCACTTCTTGGGCGAGGGGAATATTAGCGGAACCGGAAAACAGCCGCAGACGGTCGTTGCCCGAAATCGGCGACTCGGGAAGCGGAAGCGGTAAAGTAGCAGAACGGATCACAGCAGGCCTCTTGCAGGACGTTTATTCCACCGCTATCTTACCATCTTAAACTCGAAATATTAAGTCATTATTTTGATAGATTTAACTTTCGGAGCGATCGCAAGTGTTAATTTAGACGAACTGAATAGGAGTTGCAGAATTACGTCCGAGAAACCGCGTTTCTACCAAGTTCTGTACTGCCAGAAGTCCCAGAAGTGCGAGCGCCCGCCGGCGGGCCGGTGTCTCAAAATTCTGGCGACAGTCAATGTCCGGGCCCTGACTGGAAGTTGCGATCGCCCAAAATTCGGTCAAAGGCCGAAAGCATCCGGCTTCAATAATGATAAAAATGCGACCGACAGACAATAAACTTGAAAAATACTGTAAAAAAAGTTAAGAATCGGAAGCATACTCCTGATTTTTGATATTGGGCAAAGCAAGGTAGAAATCGATGAGCTTAAGAGAACGGATTGACGCAGAAATCAAAGCAGCCATGAAGTCCAAGGACAAAGTTCGCTTGGAAACAGTGCGCGGCATCAAAAAATTTATTCTCGAAAAAGAAGTCAGCTTGCGTCCTTCCGGGCAAGAGACGCTGACAGAAGCTCAAGAATTGGAAATTTTGATGCAAATAGCCAAACAGCGCCGGGATTCGATCGAACAATACCGCAAAGGCGGCCGCGAAGACTTAGCGGCACAAGAAGAGGCGGAGTTGGTAATTGTGGAAGAGTATTTGCCGCCGCAGATGTCAGACGAAGAGGTGAGTCAAGTGGTTGACGAAGTGATTGCCTCGGTGGGCGCTACTTCTGCAAAAGATATGGGCAAGGTGATGGGCAAGGCAATGCAGCAGCTTAAAGGCAAAGCAGACGGTAACAGAATTCAAGACATGGTGAAAGCAAGGCTTAGTCAGTAGTCAGTAGTCAGTAGTCAGTAGTCAGTAGTCAGTTGGTAGGGGGGGTGGATGGTGCGTGTCCGCCCTCTTTGCTCGTTACTTTCGCTCTGCCTGGTAATGCTTCTGGGGTTCGGAAGAGCCTCCTTCGATCTGGCAACTTACAAGAGAGAGGACTGTAGGAGGTGTTTAAGTTATTAAGTTTTCGATCCTTAGTTCAGTAGTCAGCAGTCAGAACAAAGAATGTATGGGGATTATCCCGCTGCATTAAGCGAAGCTATCCCCTAGGGAATCGCCCCTACTTAAATTTGCTGATTTCTCAAAGTTGCGTAAAAAAATGTAAAATGCTAACTTTGGTCGGGACTGGGAACTACAGACAGTGAAGTATGTTCGAGAGCACTAAAGACCTAGCATTACTAGGTCTGCGAGCGATCGCCTATTTTTTAACAATTTCTACTTAAACTTATGCAGCCACCTATTGCTATTGGAACTCTCCTACAAAACCGCTACCGCTTGGTGAGTATTTTAGGTCAAGGGGGATTTGGCCGCACTTATTTAGTAGAAGACGAGGGGCGGTTTAAAGAACGCTGCGCCCTAAAGGAATTGATTCCGGTGCAAAGCGGGCCTTACGTTTTGGAAAAATCGAAGGAATTGTTTCAAAGAGAGGCGGCAATACTTTACCAAATTTCGCACCCGCAAATTCCCCAGTTTCGGGCAATATTTGAAGAGAATCAACGTTTGTTTTTAGTGCAGGATTACGTGGAAGGGATGACTTACCGCGAACTGTTGCTCGATCGCACTTCTGCAGGCGGCAGATTCAGCGAAGCCGAAGTTTTGGTATTTATCCGGCAAATGCTACCGGTACTGGCTCACATCCACGCCCGCGGCATCATCCACCGCGACATCTCCCCTGAAAATATCATCCGCCGGGAAAACGACCAGTTGCCGGTGCTGATTGACTTTGGAGTGGTGAAAGAACTCGCCACCAAAGTCCAGTCTCCCGAAGGAACAGCCCACGCCACAACAGTCGGTAAAATCGGCTACGCGCCGATGGAACAGTTGCAAAGCGGGCGCGCAACTGCCAGCAGCGACCTGTATGCTTTAGCTGTAACGGCGATCGTCCTGCTGACGGGCAAAGAACCGCAGGAATTGCTCGATCGAAGAACCCTGCAGTGGAATTGGCAGCAGCAAGTGCAGGTGAGCCCCGGCTTGGCTGCAGTGCTCGATCGAATGTTAAATCGCTCTCCGGGCGATCGATATCAATCTGTCAGCGAAGTAGCCAAAGCACTCGACGGAAAAACCAACCCTCAGCCTAACCAGCAAACTTTACCGCCAGCGCCTGCTGTAGTCCCGTCAAACGCTTCGCTAATCGCAACGGTGGCCGTGGGCCGACCGCCCGATCCCGCTCCCGCTCCGATCGCCCCTAGTTCTTACCCGCAAAACCAACCTGACCCCCTAATTCAGCCTGCTGGCGGCTCTTTTTGGGACAATCCCGTTGCTGCGATCGGATTGCTAGCAGGCTTAGTAATCTTGACTGGCTTCGGTTCCTGGGCCTTAGTAGGCTCATTTCTCAAAAAACCGACACCCAAACCCACTCCGACACCACCACAAGTCATAACTCCGACACCGATCCTAAATCCGATACCAAGCCCAGAACCGTTACCAACCCCAACCCCAAAACCTTTACTAACCCCAAGCCCGCAACCTTTACCAGAACTAAGCCCGGAACCTTTACCAGAACCAAGCCCGGAACCTTTACCAGAACCAAGCCCGGAACCTTTACCAGAAACAAGCCCGGAACCTTTACCAGAAACAAGCCCAGAACCTTTACCAGACGCAAGCCCCGCGCCGACTCCGACACCCAAACCGACACCAGCACCGACTCCGACACCCAAACCGACTCCGACACCCAAACCGACACCAGCCCCGTCGCCCAAACCGACTCCGACACCCGCACCAACTCCGACACCAAAACCGACACCAAAACCGACACCCGCGCCGACACCTGCACCGTCGCCGGAACCGTCGCCGGAACCGGTACCAACTCCCGCGCCGTCGCCGGAACCCGCACCAACTCCTGCCCCCTCGCCGGAACCCGCACCAACTCCTGCCCCCTCGCCGGAGCCCGCACCAACTCCTGCCCCCTCGCCAGAACTCTAAACTTCTGGCAAAATTCCCCTAGACTGAAGTTGAGGCCAATTACTTGTTAGCTATTTGCCAATGAACTCGCTGCTGATTTCTGGAACTGATACCGACGCGGGCAAAACTGTTTTGACCAGCGCTCTGGCTGCTTATTGGCAAATGTATTTCCCCGATCGCAGTTTGGGAATTATGAAGCTGCTGCAAACGGGTACGGGCGATCGCGAACTCTACACCCGTTTGTTTCGCCTCGACCAATCCCCCGAAGAACTCAATCCGCTGCACTTTGATGCGCCTCTAGCACCGCCGGTGGCGGCAGAACAGGAGGGGAGACCGATCGAACTCGAAAAAGTCTGGACGGCGCTGCAAAGCCTCTCTGAGCGCAAGGATTTTGTGTTGGTGGAAGCTTTGGGAGGGCTGGGTTCGCCTGTAACGCGGGAACTGACGGTGGCCGATATTGCCAGGGATTGGCGGCTGAGGGGAGTTTTGGTGGTACCTGTGAGGCTGGGGGCGATCGGGCAAGCTGTGGCAAATGTTGCTCTCGCCAGACACGCGGGTTTTAAGCTCAGAGGAATTGTGCTTAATTGCGTTAAAGCTTGTTCTGCACAAGAAATTGCCGACTTGACACCAATAGATTTGATCCAGTCGCTGACTCAAATGCCCGTGTTGGGTACTTTGCCATATTTAGATAACCCAAATGACCTGACAAAATTAGCAGCATCAGCTTCAGAATTAGATTTAGAGCGATTACTTCCGGGAGTTAATTTAGTTCCTCAGACTTCTAAATAACCCTATTCAAAACACCTCTCTTTCTCTGCGTACTCTGCGACCTCTGCGGTTAAAAATTAAGATTTTATTTTAACCGCAGAGAGCGCAGAAAGCACAGAGTTAGAGAAGAGAGAGGTTCGCAAATTGCTATAAGGAGAATGAAAAATGGTTTCTACTTTACCGAATTTAACAGATGTCGATTTATCTCAATTGCGGCTGGAGATTAGAAACTTGCAGCCTCAGTTAGTCGAATGGCGGCGGCGTTTGCACGAAAAGCCGGAGTTGAGTTTTGATGAAAATTTAACGGCCCAGTTTGTCTCGCAAAAGTTGCAAGAATGGGGGATAGAGCATCAAACTAATATTGCTAACACTGGTGTTGTCGCCACTATCGACAGTGGCAAACCGGGGCGGGTTTTGGCAATTCGGGCTGATATGGATGCTTTGCCGATTCAAGAGGAAAATGAGGTGGATTATCGATCGCAGCATGATGGTATTATGCACGCTTGCGGCCACGACGGTCATATTGCGATCGCCCTCGGTACAGTTTGTTATCTCGCCAAGCACAAACACAGCTTTTCGGGTAAGGTAAAATTTATCTTTCAACCCGCCGAAGAAGGCCCGGGGGGCGCAAAACCGATGATTGAAGCGGGAGTTTTGCATAATCCTGATGTTGATGCGATCGTCGGTTTGCATTTGTGGAACAATCTACCATTAGGCACTGTAGGCGTTCGCAGCGGGGCGCTGATGGCTGCTGTCGAAGTTTTTGACTGCCGGATTTTTGGCAAGGGCGGGCACGGGGGAATGCCGCATCAGACAGTAGATGCGATCGTAGTTACAGCCCAAATTGTCAGCGCCTTACAGGCAATTGTCGCGCGGAACATTGACCCGATCGACTCAGCCGTAGTAACAGTCGGCAAATTCCACGCAGGTGACACCCACAACGTCATCGCCGACACCGCCCAAATCGGCGGTACAGTGCGCTATTTCAATCCCACATATCAAGGTTATTTTGCTCAGCGAATCGAGCAAATAATTGCCGGAATTTGTCAGAGTCACGGCGCAAATTACCAACTCGATTATTGCCCGCTTTACCCGCCAGTTATCAACGATGCGAGCATGACTCAATTGGTACGCAGTGCCGCCGAATCAGTTGTAGAAACTCCTGCAGGAATAGTGCCGGAATGTCAAACAATGGGCGGCGAGGATATGTCATTCTTTTTGCAAGAAGTCCCCGGTTGCTATTTCTTTTTGGGCGCGGCAAATCCCGAAAAAAACTTAGCTTACCCGCACCACCACCCGCGCTTTGATTTTGATGAAACTGCCTTGGGGATGGGTGTAGAAATGTTTGTGAGGTGCGTAGAAAAGTTTTGCAATTAGCTTTTTTCATAGGTTCGCAGTCAGGATTTTAGTCCTTTGATTGATGCGGACTAAAGTCCTCACTACGAACCGGGTTATCTCGTTTGAAAGATATTCTGCACCATTTTTTTATCCACACTCGCCGCCGCCTTGTCTAATTCTGCAATCTCGCCGGAGTCTAATTCCCAGCCCAAAGCACCAATATTATCCCTCGCCTGTGCGACAGATTTAGCGCCGGGAATGGGAATAGTTTCTTTGCAGATGCACCAGTTGATTGCTACCTGCGAAACAGTCTTGTTTCTGAATGTCGCTATTTCTCGCAAACATCCCAAAAGCGATCGCATTCCCGGAAGTAGCTGCTTGCACGCCAAACCTCGAATACCTTTCGGAAGAGAGCCATTTTCCGAATATTTCCCCGTCAGCAACCCCAAAGCTAAAGGACTGTAAGCAATCAATTTTATCCCCAATTCATCGCAAACATCTTTCAAGCCAAGTTCTGTTACTGGATAGGTGGAAAGTAGGGAATATTGCACTTGTAAAGTAACAATTGGAATTTGGCGGGAGCTAAATCTTTGATGCACCCATTTCAGCCGTTTCGGCCCGTAATTAGACAAACCTACACCCTTAACCAATCCTTGCTCGTAAAGGTCGCCTAAACCGTCCAAAAGAGCCCCCTCTTGCCAAGGAGCGTAGTTAGCTGTAGACCAGTGCATTTGCACCAAATCTACATTTTTTCCGAGCCGCGAAGCCGAGGCTTTACCAGCAGATATCATGGATTGTCGCGTCAGTCTCCAAGGATAAGCCGCGAGTTTTGTCGCAATACAAATATTGTCTTTATTTGCACCTTGATATTGTTGGGAAAACTGCCCCAAAAGCTGTTCGCTGCGTCCGTTTAATTTTCCTGTTCCGTAAGAGTCGCCGGTATCGAACAAGGTGACACCGCTGCTGACGCAAAGATTGAATGCGGCTTGCAATTCCTCGTCCATACTTTCATCGTAGCCCCAGAGTAATCTATTACCCCAGGCCCATGTGCCGCAGCCCATTTTTGGCAGTAAAATTTTTTGGTTAGTTTGCATTTTTGGTGGCGGTAGTTGTTGGTAATACGGATATTTTATAGGAACATAACTCGGTATCCCCTAACCCTCAGTAGAGCTGTTTCCTTCTGCCACGGGCCGCCAGGGACTTAAGTCCCTGGCTAATAGCATAAGTCGGTTAAAACCGACTCAAATAGTAATCTCAATTTTGAAAAGTAGAGTTAGACATACAGCATATTCCTGGTTCATGAAGTACAGTAGTAGCCTTAATTGTGTGGTGTTAATCGGTAGGGTGCGTCGCTCCGAGATATTGGATAAAACTTACAGATTGACGGGTGGCGACGCACCTTACACGGGCGATCTCACAAGATTGTGTGTACTACATATACATGGAATATGCTGTATCTTCTGCGCTAAATCTATACAAAAACAGGTTTGATAGAATTGCTACAGTCGTCTTTAGACGAATTCAGCTATGAGACAGGGGTTTAAACCCCTGTTGGACTGTCGGACTAATGGCACACCCTACAAAATTACCAATGACTAATGACTCTTTACTTTTGTGACGTAGTTGGCGAGGGCGAAGGCGGGCTGTTTTTGGGAGGTTGATTCGGCTTAGCTTTCGGATCTGGTTTTGGTGGTGGCGGCGGTGGGAAAGTTGCGGCGCGTCTGGGTATTTGTAGCGCTGTTCGGAATGCAGCAAATGGGAAGAATTCACTAAATTGAGAAAATCTATCGCCAATTGGTTCCGGTGCATCTTCCCACAAGCTTTCGTAGTAGAAGAAAGCCGCACCTAAGCCGTATTGTTGGACGGCGCGCACCTGGGATTGAATTTGCTGAATCGCTACTGGGCGATTTCTCAAACCTGTCATAATCCCAACTCCGGTGGGAATCTTTTGGTGTGCTTCTTGCATTTCTGGACGGCTAATCTTGTCCACAAATGATTGTAGATTTGGACTGTAAACTTGCACGATTAGTTCGTCGGCAATATCGAAACGCACCCAATTCAGCCAATCTTGCAGGTGATGTTTGTAAGCAAATTCGTAGTAATTGGGAGAAATTGAGAATATAGCGTTGGGTTTTACTGCTTTTACTGCTTGATTTAGCTGCGACATAAAAGCGGTGATTTTATTGGCTCGCCATTTCACCCATGCTGGATCTTCAAAATCTTTGGGCGGTGCTTTTTTGGTTTCTTTGGTATACAAAGCAATGGTGTATTCATCGTAGCCAAATTCTGAGGGCAAACTCATGTGGTCGTCAAATTGAATGCCGTCGGCGTTATATTGGGTGGTGATTTCTAGTACGAGTTCGGTAATGAATTCCTGCACTTCTGGATGAAATGGATTAAGCCAAACTACTTCGCCACCTGCGCTGTTTGATGTTTGGCTGCCGTCTTGTTTTTGTGTCAGCCAATCGGGATTGTTTAATGCTAATTCTGAGGTGGGAGGTGTCATAAAACCAAACTCAAACCAAGGAATTACTAGCAGGCCTTGGCGGTGGGCTTGGGCAATTAAATCTGCGAGCATATCCTGTCCGTCTAACCCTCTGTAAACAAATGGTTGAATGTCTCTTTGCTGGGCGACTGGGCTGGGATACATTGCATAGCCAGAGTTCCAGGCTACGGGATATATTGTGTTGAAATTTAACCGCTTTAATTTAGCGATCGCATCTCCTAGTTTGTGGCTATCTCTGAGGATGTCTTTGTCATTTGTCGTCATCCAAACTCCGCGAATTTCTTGGCGGTGTTGTTGGGCGATCGCCGGAGTTAAGTTATTAACCAGCAATACTATAATGAATGATATCACAAATAGCAGCGGGAAAATTGTTTTAATCGATCGCTGCCAACTGCGAGGAATGATGCGTAATGTCATAGTTGTGAATGGTTAATTAGCTATAAAACACACCCCGGCATAATTTGGTGATGAAGTTTGCTCGTTCTACAGTCTACAGCAATTTGTGCTGAATGTACGATCGCCGCGCCGGTCAAATATAATCTGCGATTCAGAGGGTAAGTCAGAGCATTTTGTCAAAGTGCTGGGCTATAATTAATTACGCGCTGCAAATTCTCCTGACCGGACAGTGTGGTCTGCGGGAGTGCGAGTGCTGTACAATATTTGTGGTGAAAAATCTCGCTCGAACATATCTAATTTGTGAAACATTTAGTCTTAATTGGTGGCGGCCACAGTCATGCTATTGTATTAAAAATGTTCGGTCTCAAACCGCTGTCAGGAGTGCGTTTGACTTTGATTAGCGATGTCTTGTACGCGCCTTATTCGGGGATGCTGCCGGGGCACGTTGCTGGGTTTTATGATTATGATGAATGTCACATCGATTTGCGATCGCTCGCGGAATTTGCCGGATGTCAAATATTGGTCGATCGGGCGATCGCGATCGACTTTAGCAAAAATTTAGTTATTTGTCAAACTCGCCCTCCAGTTAATTTTGACGTGCTTTCTGTAGATATCGGCAGCACTCCCGCGACTCTATCTGTACCTGGTGCCGCAGAATATGCCATTCCAGCTAAACCGGTACCGGAGTTTTTAGCTAGCTGGAATCAGTTAATTTCCGAAAGACAAAACCATCCCCAAAAACCGCTGCGAATCGCCATTGTCGGCGGCGGTGCCGGTGGCGTAGAATTAGCATTGAATATGCAATCTCGTATGGCGAAGGAAGAGGGAAGAAGGAAGTTCGGCAGCGGATTTTGTAACGGATGTAACGCATGGATTTTCAAGGAGAGAGGAAAGTTTAAGCAGGAAGAGGGATTAGAAATTCACTTGTTTCATAGCGGTGCTGAATTGATGCCGGGACATAACTATAGAGTACGTCATCGCCTCAAAGAAATTCTGATTAGTCGTGGCATTAAAGTACATTTAATGGAAAAAGTCTGTGCCATAGAAAACCAAGAAATGATTGAAATAGCATCCAATGCCCCATGCCCAATTCCCAATGCCCAATGCCCAATGCCCAATGCCCAAATCTGTTGTGAATCGGGTTTGAAAGTTGAGTGCGACATCATTTTTTGGGTGACACAAGCCTCCGCAGCCCATTGGATAAAAGAATCGGGTTTGGCCACCGACTCAAAAGGATTTATAGAAGTCAACGATTGCCTGCAATCAGTCTCTCACCCCAACGTATTTGCGGCTGGAGATATCGCTGCGATGGTTAATTATCCGCGTCCTAAAGCAGGCGTATTTGCCGTGCGTCAGGGCAAACCGCTGTTTGAAAACTTGCAGCATTTTTTATCACAAAAACCTCTGAAACCGTTTGCACCGCAGTCACAATATTTAGCCTTAATTGGTACTGGGAATAAAAGGGCGATCGCCTCTCGCGGCAATTTCATGTGGGAATCACCGTTATTGTGGTACTGGAAAGATTGGATCGATCGCCAATTTATGCAAAAATTCAGCAATCTGCCCAAAACCCGCAATACCAAATAGCAATACATTCAGCTATTCTCCCATCTTTCTCAGCGCCCTCTGCGCCCTCTGCGGTAAACAAAAAAAGTCTTATTCAAAAACCCTTAAGCTTGCTATAGTAAGATCGGAAGCAAGAAAAACTAACTATGTTCAGAAAAATTGGATTTTGGCTGCTGTGGATTGCATTTAGCACCTACGCCTTTGTATTCGCACCACCGGATAGCCCAGAAACGATCGCACTAATTACAAATCTTGCCACAGGCCAAATAGCAGGCATCAACCCTTTAATTGTAGCCTTGTTCAACATCATGGGAGTCTGGCCGCTCATCTACAGTTGCGTCTTATTTGCTGACGGAAGGGGGCAGAAAATACCTGCATGGTTGTTTGCGACTTTATCCTTTGGAGTCGGCGCATTTGCCTTGCTGCCTTATTTAGCCCTGCGCGAACCTAATCCAGAATTTACCGGCACTAAAAATATATTTTTAAAAGTATTAGATTCCCGTTTTACTGGTATTTTCCTAACATTAGGCGCTGCTGCGTTAGTTGCCTTTGGCTTGACAAAAGGTGATTGGTCTGATTTTGTTCAACAGTGGCAAACCAGCCGCTTTATCCACGTAATGAGTTTGGATTTTTGTATGCTTTCCCTGCTATTTCCTGCCTTATTAGCCGACGACATGGCGCGCCGAGGAATGCAGAACTCTACAGCATTTTGGGCAGTAACATTAGTGCCGCTATTCGGGCCCCTGGCTTATCTGTGCGCGCGGAAGTCGTTGCCAGAAAATGGGGCAGAAACTGTTACAAATTAGACAGCAGTAGAGGGGATTTTTAGTGTAATCTAGGAATCAATCACAATAAATCAGACAAGAAACAGGCAAGATGCCTGTTTCACAATAAGTTAAGTTTGATTGTGGGGTGAACTTCTATAGCCTTTCGAGCTTTCATATGAGGTACTATGCGGCATGGGGCATGGGGCATGGGG
>NZ_CAWPRX010000026.1:0-24149 GCF_963890365.1 Tychonema sp. LEGE 07196
CCCCTGCAAGGACAGCTATAGTATTTTTATAAATTTAATTTAATCAAAAAATGCCTCAAATACACATCCGCGAAGTTCAAAACGCACAAGAATTAGAAGAGATGTTTTACCAGCGGTGGTTGGTTTTGCGATCGCCCCTAGGGATGGAAAAGGGCAGCGAAAGGGACGATCGCGAAGATGGCGCTGTGCATTTAATTGGAATGTGCGATCGCAAAATCATTGCTTCAGCCCGACTGCGCGAATCATCCCCAGGACTAGGAAGCATCAGCTACGTTGCGGTACTTCCTGAATTTCAAAATCAGGGAATCGGCACTAAATTAATTGAAAACTTAATCGTCAAAGCTCAAGCAAAAAATCTCAAAACTTTAAGACTTAAATCTCGAATTAACGCCATTAAATTCTATCAAAGAATCGGATTTACCGAAGAAGGCAATCCCTCTGATTTCCTGGGGATTCCGCACGTATTCATGCAGCTAGAAATCTAATCGCACACCCTAATTTTTCATTCTTCAGTCCCCTCTGCTGGGACGAAAGTTTGACAAGAAGCGATTTAAATCGCCGAATTATAAAGATGGTAGCCTACAAATATTAACTCCTCCTTCTTCGAGTAAAAATGGAGATTTTCTACAGAATACTTGACAAATTCCGACTCTTTTTGAGCACCACAAGAACCTTTGAGTCGAACAGTTTTAGTTTCATCTTTCATCAAATCAGCACGATAACTATAAGTACCATCCGCTTTCTCAAAGGTAATTTCAGCCAAGAAAGCATTATTTTCTGGATATTTCTCAACAATGCGGCCCGCAACTTTGTAGTTGAACCAATCCCAACCGTAGCGCATGATTAACTCTCGTTCCAAAACCTGAATTGCATTCGGCAAAACTCCCGAACCCCGATAAACCTTATTCAAACATTCAATATCGCCACTGCGCGTTAGAATAGATTTGAACGAAGTGCGATCGAGATTTCCGTAATATCTACCATCAGGCAAATCAATCGCAGTCGGTGCCATGCGGTGTCCGCCAAAGTGGCTGGATTTCCAAACACGAACATCACTCAATTCTAACTCGGAAACCACAGCTTTTGCTCGGGCATAAAAAGGATTGCCATATCTCGCGCAACATCTATCATGACTCCCGTGAGTGCAAACCAAAATATCTCTACTTGGCTGATTTTCGGTTTCGCCATCTGGGACTTCTCCAGCTAAATAGCTTCTGACAACTTCCGCCACTTCTTCAATGTTATTAACATTAAATTCGTGTTTTTCGTAACCGCCAAAAACATCTTGGCTTTGATTGTCGTAAATCAAAATTTTGCGCCTATCTGCAAATTTAGTTGATTCACTATTGATTAACAAAAATCTAATTTTTTGCTTTAAATTCTCTACTTGGTTCACCAAATCCCTGAGATTCTGGGGAATTTGCTGAGAATTAAAAGCTTCTGATTCCCAAGGCAAACAGCATTCAATTAATACATAGGTTTGGTAATTAGTACCGCTACCAATAATATCTTCTTCAACGCATTTAGAAGCATCGGCGCAAAAAAAACTATTCGTCATGTCATACCTCATTGTGTGTCATAAATTACTATTTTAAAAACAAAATTATCGCAGTTATAGCGGTTCTCAAGCGTGGTGAGGATAGCCCTATGCCCTATGCCGAATAGTACCTCAGATGAGAGCTTGAAAGGCTATATTACTTTTCTATAGTTTTAACTAACAAAAATAATTCCTTCAACAACTAGCCTCGACAAAAGCGGCATTACATCTATTTCCCAATCACAATCCGGCAACCAATCCATCACATCTTCTCCTGTAAAAAATTCTGTACTAAATAAAGTGTCCGTAAATTTAGCTGTGACTCCTCTCAGAGAGACTTCTTTGCCTCCCACAACGATTTTGTATCCGTCCCCGTCAGGCAATTCGCTAATTCTCACCCGCTGAAATTTGGGAATTCTATATTTAGTTTGAATGCCGCAGGGAAAAATATTGAACCCTGCTTGAGAAGGGAGAGAGTATTTCGCTACAGGTTTTGCTAAACTATCTAGGTAGCTGCTGTACTCTTCTCCCAGATTTTTACTGTTTGCGTAGCCCTGCAATTGGGCAATTAAATTATTTACACTTGTATCGATTGAATCTTGATTTATTCGCAGCGGTAAACTTTGCCGCCACTCTGATTGTTGTCGCAATTCGCCCACCAACCATTCTAACAAGTCAATTCCGGTTTTGCAGTGAATGCCTAGTGTTAAATGCAGCGACGGTTCGTCGGAAGCAATTGCATAATGCCAATGTCCGCGCGGTATGTAAAGCACGTCGCCGGGGTGCAAGGTGCAGGTTAAATAGGGTGGGGTTTCTGGCGGCGAAAAACTCGAGGATTTTTGGTCTGTCAGCGGGTATTTAATTGTGTCGGCAAAGACGTACCACTGTTTGATTCCGTCTGTCTGCAAGATAAAAACTTCGTGGGTGTCGTAGTGGGAGGAGAAACCCTGTTTTTCCGGCCAAGAACAGTAGGCATTTACTTGGTTTCCATAACCCAAGTCTGCTTTAAATTCTGCTGCAAATTCAGCTATTTCTGGTATTAGTTTGTGGACTTGATTGAGGATTAAAGTTGCTCCCGATTGGCACAATTTGATGAGATTGGCGTTTTCGCTTTCGTCGAGAACTTTTCCTTCTACTGCTAACCGAATGTCGGGATATTTTAATTGGTAAAAGTTGAGCAGGTGGTTGAGTTTTTCCCAGGAAAATAGGTGTGCAAAGTCTTTTTTGCCTTCGCTTTTAATCGCAACTGCTTTGTTTGTCCAGTTGTTATTGAGAAAATCTTCGAGATTGTATGGTTTGAGGAGATGGGCGAGCGAGCGCATAAATTTTAAAAATAAACGATAAAAATTATCAATAAGCTTTTAGCAATTAAATAATTGAGGACAACACTTTGCGCTTGTCCTCAATTATTCCAGATTTCCCGATATCAAAAAATAAAATCTATTACTTCTTGTTTGGGGAGGCGAAGTCTAACGGAAAAACCTGCAATTACTCGTTGGTAACATCGCTACCATCGGCATCAACATTGAGGGTAGAAGAGATGTTTTTAGCTGTGGCGTGCTTGGCAATTTCCTTGACTTCTACTTGGATTTTGCTAGCGCGGGACAGTTTGAGAGCCGATCCGTTGATTTGCTTTGACATAATGGCCTCTAATTGTTGTATTACACCCATTGAGCTGAAATTTTCCCTGACTGTGACGTTAGGGTTTGAATTCTCAACTTTGACTAAAAGCGTAACATGAAGTTAATAAACTGTGCAAGTAGTTAAGAATACTTTTCAATAAAGAGAATACTTGGGTAATTCGCAGCAGTTGCTCGTGCTGGTGAAAATTAAGCGTGAATCCGCTCTGCTGCTAGATTCTGGAGTTTAAGCGAAAAGGACGATCGCCCTTTTCGCCCTTTTCGCTACAGGACTAGGCGGGCGATCGCCTGTTGAGAAATTATCCTGTAAATTATCAGTTTTTTGATTTCCAGCATCTACCTTAAGGTAGAGTATTGTTTGTGAGAGTTAGGATGAAAACGAGCTACTATCTAAATGAAGGGCGATCGAGAAAGACAAATGAAGCATAAGTAGTTCCCAATTACCTTTCTTCACGATCCAGAAATCACGGATACACAGATAGCTGTTGGTTCCCTCTTCCTTCTTCCTTCTTACTTCTTCCTTCTTCCTTCTTCCTTCGTAATTATCAATGAATCAATATTTTGCTACAGTTGCGCGCGGTTTAGAAACAATTGCCGCCCAAGAATTAGAAAGCCTAGGCGCGCAGGATGTCAAGCCCGATTTTACTGGAGTTTACTTTGCGGGCGATCGCGCTTTATTGTACCGCGTCAATCTTTGGTCGAGAACAATTTTTCGAGTGCTTGTTCCCATAGCCGAATTCCGGTGTTACGACTCCAATATGCTCTACCGCGAAGTGCAGAAAATCCCTTGGGACGAATATCTAAATCCTGATAATACCTTAGCAGTCAACTGTACAGGTGGCAACGATAAGTTGAACCACACACACTTTACAGCTTTGCAGGTCAAAAATGCGATCGCCGACCAACAGCGCCACCAATTTAACAAGCGTTCTAGTGTT
The DNA here is from genome assembly GCF_963890365.1 of Tychonema sp. LEGE 07196. Lineage (NCBI taxonomy): Bacteria > Bacillati > Cyanobacteriota > Cyanophyceae > Oscillatoriales > Microcoleaceae > Tychonema > Tychonema sp. LEGE 07196. The sequence goes on from NZ_CAWPRX010000026.1 coordinate 4,116, forward strand.
GATATCGAAAGTCCCGACTTACTAATTAACCTTCACATCCATCGAGACCGCGCTATTTTGAGTTTAGACAGCTCTGGCGGCAGTTTGCACCGGCGGGGATACCGGCCGGCAATGGGGCTGGCTCCTCTCAAAGAAACCCTCGCTGCGGCGTTGTTAGAAATGGCAGAATGGACACCAGATTTGCCGTTTTTAGACCCGATGTGCGGTTCTGGAACTTTGCCTTTGGAAGCGAGTTTAAAAGCCTTGAATATTGCACCGGGATTGTTTCGAGAAAAGTTTGGATTTATGACTTGGCGGGATTTTGACGAGCCTTTGTGGGATAAATTGTGGGCCGAAGCAGAGAGCAGCGAATTGCCAGAGCTTCCAGAAATGATTGCAGGGTGCGATCGCGATTCTGATATGTTAGATCAAGCTCGCACTAACGCGCAGCAAGCAGGTATTGCCGGTAAAATTAAGTTTGCTCGTACCGAGTTATCCGAGTTGGAAGCACCCACAGACAGAGGCGTTTTGATTTGCAACCCTCCGTACGGAGAGCGGCTGGGAGATGCCAGTGAATTGGGAGATTTGTACAAGATGTTGGGCGATATTTTCAAGCAGCGTTTTAAAGGTTGGAATGCGTTTATTTTGACCGGAAATAAGGAGTTGGGTAAACAGGTGGGACTCAGAACATCGAAGCGGATTCCAGTTTTCAATGGTTCAATTCCCTGTACTTTGCTCAAGTATGAACTCTATTGAATATTTCTGGTAAATATCCAACTCTAGCTGACAAAATGACGTATTGATTGGAAAAGGTTAGGCAAAATGAAAATTTTTCAATTAGACAGACACAAGCTAATATTGGGAGATGTTTTAGAAGTCCTTTCTCATGAAATTAAAGACAACTCAGTCGATTTAATTTTTGCCGATCCTCCCTATAATATCGGCAAAAATTTCAATGGTTTTATAGACAAGTGGGAATCAGAGAGCGATTATTTAGAATGGAGCTATAACTGGTTGAATTTATGTATTAATAAGCTCAAGCACAACGGTAGTTTGTATCTGATGGCATCCACTCAATGTATGCCTTACTTCGATTTGTATTTGCGCGATCGCTTGACAATTCTTTCTAGAATAGTGTGGTATTATGACAGTTCTGGCGTACAAGCAAAAAAATATTACGGTTCTCTGTACGAACCAATTTTATATTGCGTCAAAGATAAAAGAAATTATACATTTAATTCCTCAGATATTCTTGTAGAAGCAAAAACCGGATCGGTCAGAAAACTAATTGATTACCGCAAGTCTACACCATCAGTATATAATTCTCAAAAAGTTCCAGGTAATGTATGGGAGTTTCCGAGAGTCAGATATCGTATGCCCCAATATGAAGATCATCCTACCCAAAAACCAACATCTTTGTTAGAGCGAATTATCAAAGCAAGTAGTAATGAGGGAGACGTCGTATTAGACGTATTTTCTGGGACTTTTACCGCATCATTTGTTGCCAAACAGCTTAAGAGAAAGTCAATCGGAATAGAATTACAAGAAAAATATGTAGAAATAGGATTAAATAGATTACAGATTACTTCTGATGACAATCAAGAGGAGCAAATCTCCGAAGTCAATTCAGTTGCAAATTCACCAAAACAGCTAACACTAAATTTACAATTTTGATAAAATGGAACACGAATTTACAAAAACAATTAAGAAAATTTTAAAAGAAAACTTTGGTTTTTCTGGTGAGCAAGTATTTGCTGTAAGCGAGCTAATTCAATATTTGAATATCAAAACTAAATCGGCAAATAAAGGCTCAAAATCAAGAGGAAGTTTTGCTAATTTATACGCTATATATGTTTTAGCTGAAGACTATTTTTTGAAAAAATTTCATCAAAGCGAGAAATATTCAGATTATGAAGGTGCAGTTTATACAAATATTTTTAAGAGACAGCGCGAATTACCGTTTGGACAAAAGCTTCAAAATCATGCTTTGAACCACAGACTTAATGAAGAATTCAAAAGATATTTTCCTACTTGTGACTTTATCCCTGTTCTGAGAAATCCGAAAACTAACAGGTATTGGTTTAACGAAAATTTATTAAAAGTTAAAATTCAGGAAAACGTACATAATATAGCGGAAACAGTAATTCAAATTATTGATGCCTACGTTGAAGCTAAGAGAGATAGCTTTGAAAAATTTCTTCAACTTTGTAAAGAGGCTCAAGCATTGACAGAGGGTCAAGTAATAGAATTTATCAAACAACTACTCGCACCAACGGTAGATGCTAGAATCTTCGAGATCGTCAGCTACAGTATATTAAAATACTACTATAGTGACCGATCGATTTATTGGGGTTATGAGGTTGATCAGCTCCAACAAGAAAATTTAAAACTGTTTAAAACAGGTCGGACAAATGCAAATGATGGTGGGATTGATTTTGTAATGAAGCCTCTGGGACGGTTTTTTCAGGTGACAGAAACCGTAGATATGAATAAATATTTCCTAGACATTGATAAAATTGAAAAGTATCCGATAACATTTGTCGTTAAATCTTCAGATTCTAATATTGAAATTAAATCTAAGATTGAAGCGCAAGCTCGAAAACAGTATTCAATAAATGCGATAGTTTCACGTTACATGGAATGTATAGAAGAAATAATTAATGTTGCTATTCTTATCGAAAGATTTGAAGAAGCTGTTGCCAAAGGGTATTTAAATAATATATTAAATGAAATTATCAAGCAGAGCAGATTGGAATTTAATTATGAGGCCGAGAAAGAAAATTTAGAAATTGAACTGTTAGACACTTCCCTCGAAGATGAATGATTCAATTTCAACTAATATTGTTTGCAATAAGGACGAAAGTCCTTACTACAAACGCCACTAATTACTGAAAATTAATGCTCGATTTTGAGTGAAATAATCTTGTCGCCTTGGCGGATTGCATTCACGACAGACATATCATCTGTTTGGCCAAAAGTTGTGTGAACTCCATCCAAATGAGACTGGGGAGAATGGCAAATAAAGAATTGGCTGCCACCTGTATCGCGGCCTGCGTGAGCCATCGATAAAGTTCCTGCCAAATGTTTTTTCGAGTTGATTTCACACTTAATTTTGTAGCCTGGGCCGGCAGTTCCATTGCCTTTGGGACAGCCACCTTGAATCATAAAGTTAGGAATGACTCGATGAAACGATAGTCCGTCGTAAAAACCTTTTTCCGCCAAGTCAACAAAATTCTTCACTGTATTCGGCGCATCCGCATCGAACAGTTCCAAGTTGATTGTACCTTTGTCGGTTTCCATAATAGCGCGGGTCATGATTTCTCCTTGCTTCCTAAAATGACTGTACTGCCAGCGTTTTAATTGCGGACTTCGCTTTTATAGCGACAGTTTTTAAGCTGTCGCTATATTTTGACTTTCAGAAGTGTAGCATACTCGAACAACTCTCGTAGGACTTCTGCGCGCTTTTTGAGGCAACCGGGTTTGTTACCGTCAGTCATATTTTAATTTTTGGTAACATTTGGGCGATTGGTTTCTTCCTCAAAATCATTCATATTGAAAATGAAAGGAACCCGACTCGAACCGCTGCCCATAACCAGCACTTTAGGCATCTGAGCGCCACCGTTTCTCCAAGCTTCGATAGCCTCTTTTTGTAGCACCAAATCGCCGCCCTGAGCCTTCAAAGTTTCAGCCAAAAGTCTTTGAGCTTCTGCTCTACCTTGAGCGCGGTTAATGTCAGCTTGAGCTTGTTGTTCGGCTTCTTGAGCAACATACACAGCCCTTTGCGCCCGCTGTTCGGCAACCTGTTTCTCTTCAACTGCTTTGGCAAAATCTGGGGAGAATCGAATGTTGACAACGCTGGTGTCAAGCACGATTACATCATATTTTGACAGCCGTTCCTTCAGTGCAGCATCAAAGTCTTTTTTCAGTTCGCTTCTTTGAGTAATAGATTGTTCGGCGGTTCTCAAAGCTGCTGCTGTTTTAAATGCTTCTTGGGTCTGCGGAGCAATAATTTTTGATACTATATTTTCCAAGGTTCCCTGAGTTCTTCTGACCTCAACTATTCGCGTAGGATCGAGGCGAAAGTTGATGGCAAAACTCGCATTTAAATCCTGAAGGTCTTTGGTCGCACTCTGGGCGGGAACTTCAAATTTTTGCACAGTTACGTCGTACACATCTACCTTAGATATCAGCGGTGGTCTGATGTGAAATCCCTCTAACAAGGCTCCATCTGTGGCTTTTCCTAAAATGCTAACTACTCCTGCCTCACCTGGATTGATGACAACAAAAGAGTTGAAGCCGAGGAGCAGCGCGACTACTAATAGAATGCCAGCGAGTGCTGATGATAGGCTCTGGAAATTTTGATTTTTCAATTTAACACGCTCCTTTGTGATAAATCTATTATAATGCTTAATTGAATGAATGCGCCTCTAAAAATATAAAAAATAAAATATAAAAAATAAAATGGATAGTTTCGCCTTAAAAATCCAAAATCTAAAATCTAAAATCGGTTGATTATGGCAATTATTAAATATCCCAGAACTTATCATATCGAAGGTTCACGTTTTGGGCCTGGTGACGAAGACCTTGACAGCGTGCCGTTTAGGGCTATTGCCGATCGCCCTTTAATCATCGAAGAAAAGGTAGACGGCGCAAATACGGGCATCAGCTTCGCACCAGACGGGCAAATGCTGCTGCAAAGCCGCGGCCACTATCTCACCGGCGGGCCGAGAGAAAAACATTTTAATTTGTTCAAACAGTGGGGTTTCAGTCTCAGCGGAACTCTGGGAAAAGTGCTGGGAAATCGTTATATTTTGTACGGCGAATGGCTTTATGCCAAACACACTGTTTTTTATGATTTTTTGCCGCACTATTTTATGGAATACGACGTGCTGGACTTAGAAAAAAATCAATTTTTGAGCACGGAAGCCCGCCGCCAGTTGTTAAGCGGATTGCCGTTAGTATCAGTTCCAGTGCTGTTTTCAGGAGTTTTGAAATCGCCGAAGCAAATGATGCAGTTGATGGATAAATCTAATTTTATTTTGCCGGGACATTTGGAACGGTTAGTTTTGCAGTGTCGGGAATTGGGATGGGATGAGGATCGGTGTTTGAAAGAAACTGATAAAAGCGATCGCATGGAGGGTTTGTATATTAAAATCGAAGAAGATGGCATAGTAAAGGCGCGTTACAAATACGTGCGTGCCAGCTTTTTGACTGCTATTAAAAATGCGGAGGGACATTGGCTGAATCGTCCCATTGTACCCAATATTCTGCGTCCCGGCACAGATTTATTTAATTTTAGTTAACCTGCAGGTGAATTTATGAATACACTATTATCGCCCTCGCCAACTTGGACTTTTCCCTTTTGTCCCCAACCGCCCGATTGGTTCCTGAATTGGGACGGTATTCAAACGCATTTTGATTGGATTCAAAACTTAGAAGGATGTCAGCAAGACCCGATTTATCACGCTGAGGGAGATGTTTTTATTCACACCAAAATGGTCTGCGAAGCCTTAATATCTTCTCCAAATTGGCGGCAACTTCCCCTGCAAGAACGTTCAATGCTTTTTGCGGCTGCTTTGCTGCACGATGTCGCAAAACCAACCTTTACAAAAATAGAAGCAGATGGCAGAATTAGCTCAAAAGGTCACGCCCGCCAAGGTGCGAGAATGGTGAGACAAATTTTATCTCAATTCGAGCCACCAGTGCAGTTTGAGATTCGGGAAACAGTGGTGGCGATCGTCCAATTCGGCAGTTTACCCATCTGGCTGCTGGAAAAACCCAACCCCCAGCAGTCTGTAATTAAAGTTAGTCAAGTTGTCCGCTGCGATTTCCTCGCACTTTTAGCCGAAGCAGACGTGCGCGGGCGCCACTGCGCCGACAAACAGGAATTGCTCGATAAAATACAACTATTTCGGGAGTTTTGTCAAGAAAATAATTGCTTGGATTCTCCGCGACAATTCCCATCAGATCACAGCCGATTTATCTACTTCCGCAAAGATAACGGCAACCCAGATGCTGAAATGTTTGACGATACCAAATGCGAAGTTGTTTTGATGTCGGGATTGCCAGGAAGTGGCAAAGATTATTGGATTGAAGAAAACCTCCCCGATTGGCCTGTGATTTCCTTAGATGCGCTGAGATTGGAGATGGGTGTACCGCCACATAAAAATCAAAGTGTTGTTGTAGATACAGCAAAACAAAGAGCTAAGGAATATTTGCGATCGGGAACTTCTTTTGTGTGGAATGCCACTAATACAACTAAACAAATGCGGCAGCAATTGATTGATTTGTTTGCGGCTTACAAAGCGCGCATTCGGATTGTTTACCTCGAAGTTCCCTTGGAGGAAGTATGGCGGCGGAATCGATCGCGCACAGCAACAGTACCAGAAGCGATCCTTCACAAATTAGCCGATCGCCTGGATATTCCCGATCGCACCGAAGCGCATCAGGTAGAATGGATTGTGGGCGGCGCTTCATAGAAGCAATCCACCCGCCATCGCCTCTATTCGATCAACTGGCTGACAAATGCTTTTCCCCTAAAATAGAATCCTGATAATGCGCCAACAAATCAGCAGGGCTATCGTAAATTTCCGCAGCACCAGCAAGCGAAGCATCATCGAAACCTCCGCAGCGAAAAGCAATTAGCGGCACCCCGCACTTGCTCGCAGCTTCGATATCGTAAGGAGTATCAGCTAACATCACAACCTTACTCGCTTCCACCTGCAACTTGCTCAAAGCAGCTTCCACAATATCCGGTTCCGGTTTAGAAGCTTCCACATCGCTAGAAGTTGTCGCTTCATCGAGCAAATCGTCAACTTGTGCAGCTTTGAGCAAACCCGAAAGTTCATCGGCGGTAGCTGAAGTAGCAATAATTAGCCGCAGTTTTTCTTGCTGCATTTTTAACACCAATTCCCGCGAACCTGGTGCAGGAGCGAGAGTAGATGAAAAACGGTTAATAATCAATTCTTTGCGTCTCTGGGCAATTTTTTTCCCGTCGCCTTCTTCCTCAGAAAGTCCTGATACCATTTTGGGTATAAGTTTGTCGCCGCCCATACCAATTAGCGGGCGAATTTTATCGAACGGCACGTCGTAGCCGAAGGCCGCAAATGCCTCTACCCAAGCTTGAGCGTGGGCGTTATTGCTGAGTACGAGAGTGCCGTCAACATCGAGAATTACTGCTTGCAATTTCATAGGTTATTTGCTGTTATTGACGATAATTTTTGTAAAAAAATTGGTTAGTAATAAGGACTTCATTTCTTAATTACTTAATGAGTCAATCGAGGACTGAAGTCCCCACTACGAACCTGAGTTAGTAGTAAGGACTTCAGTTTGTGCTTAAATTTGTCGTAAGGACTTCAGTCCTTAATGACTTAATGAGTCAATCCAGGACTGAAGTTGCTACTACAAACCTTTAGTTTTATAATTTTCCTCAACCCAACAGCGCGGCAGGACTTCGCCGGAGGGAAAAACCAATTTATTCTTCTGGAAATTTGCCGGATCTTGCTCTTCTTCACCTGCTTGAATGCGTCCCGATACTTGATTTTGGGTAGGGCTGACTAAAGATTCGATATCGAGGATTTCTACCAAGTCGCCGGATTCTTTTTCTTGTAAAAGCATAGTCGATCCTTGTGAATAAATTGTTAGTTAGGGTGTGAGCACAACTTTGATGCAGTTGTCTTTTTTCTGTTTGAAAATCTCGTAGGCGTGGGGCGCTTCATCCAATTTCATGCGGTGCGTAATCACGAAGGTTGGATCAATTTCGCCTTTTTGAACGCGATCGAGCAAAGGGCGCAAATAGCGGTGAACGTGCGTCTGTCCCATTTTGATGGTCAAGCCTTTGTTGAAAGCTGCACCGAGGGGCACTTTGTCCACGAAGCCGCCGTAAACGCCGGGAATTGAGACTGTGCCGCCTTTGCGACAGGCGAGGATTACTTGTCGCAGGGCGGTAGGCCGATCGCTCTCCAAGCGCACAGCTTGCTTGGCTTTGTCGTACAAAGCATCGAAACCGGTACCGTGGGCTTCCATTCCCACCGCGTCGATACAAGCATCTGGCCCGCGTCCCCCCGTCATTTCGGTGACGGCTTCCCCCGCGTCTATTTCTTCGTAGTTGATGATTTCAGCCCCAGCCGCGGCCGCCATTTGCAAGCGTTCCGGTATTCTGTCGATCGCAATTACTCGATCGGCCCCCAGCATAAACGCGCTTCTGATCGCAAATTGTCCGACGGGCCCGCATCCCCAAACTGCTACAGTATCCCCCGGCTGAATGTTGCAGTTTTCGGCCGCCATATAACCGGTGGGAAAGATATCGGTGAGGAACAATACTTGTTCGTCAGAAAGTCCGTCGGGAATTTTTAAAGGGCCGACATCTGCAAACGGAACCCGCGCGTATTCTGCTTGACCTCCTGCATAGCCGCCCGTTAAATGCGAGTAGCCAAACAGTCCCGCCGGTGAATGACCGAACATTTTTTCAGCCAAGGCCGCATTCGGGTTCGAGTTATCGCACAGCGACCACAAATCCTGGTTGCAAAAGAAGCAACTGCCGCAAGAAATAGTAAAAGGAATTACGACGCGATCGCCCTTTTTTAAGTTCTTGACTTCGCTGCCGAGTTCGACTACTTCCCCCATGAATTCGTGGCCCATGATGTCGCCGGATTGCATTGTCGGGATGAAGCCATCGTAGAGGTGTAAATCTGAGCCGCAGATTGCTGTAGACGTAATTTTCACTATCGCATCGCGCGGGTTGATAATTGTTGGGTCTGGTACGTTATCAACTCGCACGTCATTTGCTTTGTGCCAGCAAAGAGCTTTCATTATTTCGTTCTCCTCTTGTTGCTACTTGCAGATTTTTGCTTCTAAATATTCAATTTAATCCGCAGCTAAATCACGTGCTTGGATGTTGTAATCTTAATCATATAAACTTGAACGTTTCTATATCTGAGGTATAATTTATAAATCTATCTTTCGGCTGTTTTAAATTATAAAAAAAGTAGCTCAGTTTCCCAAAAAATTGCATAATCTTTCATGTTTTTCTGTTATCAGTTAACAGCTCGCGGCGGCATGGCTGAGGTTGTTTTTGGCGATCGCCAGTCGCTGCTTTCTGAGATCGCGTCCGCTCGATCGACCGCACGCGCAGTTCGTAGTGCAAAATTCAGTCCGCACTACAAACCATATAACTGCGAGTGCATCTTGAGAATCGCGCACCCTGCTTGAGGATGATTAATCGTCAAAAATTGTATCATTAGCTATAGCTAAAAGCCGAGCTTGGGCTAAAGTTGTTAAAGATTAAAATTTATCGATCGCCTTTTATGCCTTACACTGCATCTACCCCAACAGACCCCAATCAAGCCAACATCCGCAATGCCGACCACCGCCTACTAGAATTCACCAAGCTAACGCCGATGATGCAGCGGTATGTGGAAGTGAAAGAACAGTATCCCCACGCACTTTTGTTTTTTCGAGTCGGAGATTTCTTTGAGTGTTTTTTCCAAGATGCCGTGACGATTTCGAGAGAATTAGAACTTGTTTGCACTAGCAAAGAAAGCGGCAAAGAAATCGGCAAAGTGCCGATGACAGGAGTGCCGCACCACGCCCTCGATCGCTACAGTTCTCAGTTAGTAGAAAAAGGCTATGCTGTAGTAATTTGCGACCAGGTTGAAGATGCCTCCATCGCCGCCCGCGAAGGCCGCCAAGTCAAGCGCGAAATTACCCGCATTCTCACTCCCGGAACTTTGACTGATGACGGAATGCTCAAACCCAGACAAAATAATTTTTTAGCAGCAGTTGTCATCGCTGGGGAACATTGGGGATTGGCTTATACTGATATTTCTACCGGAGAATTCGTCACTACCCAAGCCGAGAGTTTAGAACAATTAACCCTAGAATTGCTGCGCTTGCAACCTTCGGAAATTTTGATACCAACTAATGCGCCGGATTTGGTGAGTATGTTGAGGCCAGGAGAGAAATCCGAGCATTTACCCGATTGTTTGCCGAATTCGTTTTGCTATTCTTTGCGATCGCAAATTCCGTTTACTTTGTTTGAAGCAAAACAGAGAATTCTGCAAAAGTTCAAAGTGCGATCGCTCGAAGGTATGGGATGCGGACACCTTTCCCTCGCAGTGCGCGCCGCCGGCGGTTTGCTGCAATATCTCGAAGAAACTCAAAAAGAAAAAGCAGTTGCTTTGCAAAGATTGCACACTTACACCCTCACCGATTTTCTCACCCTAGACTACCAAACCAGGCGCAATTTAGAAATTACTCAAACCGTCAGAGATGGCGTTTTTCACGGTTCGCTGCTGTGGGCGATCGACAAAACCAGCACCGCAATGGGAGGCCGCGCTTTGCGCCGCTGGGTGCTGCAACCTTTGCTCAACATTAAAGGTATTTGTGCCCGCCACGACACGATTCAAGAATTAGTAGAAAATAACGCCCTGCGCCAAGATTTGCAGCAGTTGCTGCGCCAAATTTACGACATCGAAAGACTGACAGGGCGCGCTGGTTCTGGAACCGCTAGCGCCAGAGATTTGGTCGCTTTAGCCGATTCTCTCTCGAAACTGCCGGAATTGGCCGCGATCGCAACTCAAGGAATCTCGCCCTATTTGAAAGCGCTGCAAAATGTCCCGCCAATTCTCGAAGAATTAGCAGCTAAAATTCACGATCATTTAGTGGACGAACCGCCGATTCATTTAAAAGAAGGAGGTTTGATTCGATCGGGAATTAATGCAATGCTTGATGAGATGCGCCAGAGTGCATCAGGAGACCAAGAATGGATTGCTAATTTAGAAGCTAACGAACGGCAACGCACCGGAATTACTAACTTAAAAGTAGGCTACAATAAAGCTTTCGGCTATTACATCAGCATTACAAAATCGAAGGTAGACCAAGTACCGAAGGATTACACTCGCAAGCAAACTCTTACCAATGAAGAACGCTACAGTACAGAAGAATTAAAAGAAAGGGAAGTGCGGATTCTGACGGCGCGGGAAGATTTAAATCAATTAGAATACGATATTTTTGCGAAAGTGCGATCGGAGGTAGGAGAACAGGCGGAAATTATTCGCAACGTTTCCCGCGCGGTGGCGGCGGCCGATGTTTTGTGCGGTTTGGCGGAAGTAGCGGTTTATCAAGATTACTGTCGCCCGACTATGGTTGAAAGTCGGGAAATTAAAATTATTGAAGGTTGTCATCCGGTGGTGGAAAAGTCTTTACCGCCGGGATTTTTTGTCCCCAATTCGGCTTTTTTGGGTCGGGAAGCATCGCTAAACCGCCCCGATTTAATTATTTTAACCGGGCCAAATGCTAGCGGAAAAAGTTGTTATTTGCGGCAGGTTGGTTTGATTCAGTTAATGGCGCAGATGGGCAGTTTTGTGCCGGCGAAAGCTGCGACTTTGGGAATTTGCGATCGCATTTTTACCCGTGTCGGCGCGGTGGATGATTTGGCAACAGGTCAATCTACGTTTATGGTGGAGATGAACGAAACTGCCAATATTCTCAATCACGCAACGCCGCAATCGTTAGTTTTGCTGGATGAAATTGGCAGGGGAACGGCGACGTTTGACGGACTTTCGATTGCTTGGTCTGTGGCGGAATATTTAGCAAGCGAGATTCGGGCTAGGACGATTTTTGCTACTCACTATCACGAATTAAATGAGTTAGCTTCTATTTTGGAGAATGTGGCAAATTATCAGGTGACTGTGAAGGAATTGCCGGATCAAATTGTATTTTTGCACCAAGTTCAGCCAGGGGGCGCTGATAAATCTTACGGAATTGAAGCGGGGAGGTTGGCTGGTTTGCCGCCGTCGGTGATTGAGAGGGCGAGACAGGTGATGAGGCAGATTGAGAAACATAGCAAAATTGCGATCGGGCTGCGGAAGGGTGTTAAAAAAGAAGGGGAAAAAGAGTCTGACGGTCAACAGTTAGATATCTTTAATGATTGAAACTTTAAGAATAATTCGGCGGTTGAAACCGCATCTACACAAACGATGTCGGCCTGCGCCGACTGGTTCATAAAGTAACATACCCCCTTGACGATTCGGCGGTTGAAACCGCATCTACTGCAAAACGGTGGTTCAAAGCTATTCCACTCAGAAACTGGGTTTTTTCCGATATCTTCGCATCTAATCGAATATCTTCGCAAAAACCCGGTTTCTTGCTACGACGCACAATCTTAAAAAAACTTGATTTCTCGCCGCCAACCCCTGATTTATCTGCGTCCATCCGCGTAAATCCGCCAATATCTGCGGCCAAATTATGAAAAGATTGGTATATAATTAAAAGAGAACAGAGTGGAGTCAAAACTATGTCAACCACAGAAAAAGTTCGCTGGACAAGCGCTGATTTAGAATTATTACCCGATAACGGCAACCGTTACGAAATAATCGAAGGAGAATTGGTTGTGACAAGAGCACCTCACTGGAAACATCAAGACGTTGCTAACAATGTTTGTGTTGAATTAACTATTTGGTCAAGACAGACGAAGTTAGGTAAAGCTGTCCAAGTACCGGGTCTTGTTTTGACGGATAGTGATAATGTTATTCCTGATGTAGTTTGGGTAAGCTATGAACGTTTAGCACAGATATTAGATGAAGCCGGACATTTGGCGGGTGCACCGGAGTTGGTGGTAGAGGTGATGTCTCCCGGTGAAGAGAATGAAAAGCGCGATCGCCAATCCAAGCTAAAATTATATTCAGTTCAAGGCGTGCGCGAATATTGGATATTTGACCGCATACAGCAAAAAGTAGAAATTTACCGTCGGGAAAGCGGAATTTTGAAATTAGCGATGACTTTATTTAAAGAAGATAATTTAACCAGTCCTTTGTTACCCGGTTTTAGCGTGTCGGTAGCCACATTATTTGTCTAGAGATTTTGAATAATTGCCACCCGCACACAATTTCAGAAACCGGGTTTTTTCCAATATCTTCGCATCTAATCGAATATCTTTGCAAAAACCCGGTTTCTCGCCACACGCAGAATCTCAGAAACCGGGTTTTTTCCGATATCTTCGCATCTAATCGAATATCTTCGTAAAAACCCGGTTTCTCGCCACACGCACAACCATGATAAAATAAATTCCGATATTATTCACAACTCCCCACAATGGAAGAAAACCGCGCCCAAGCCTACCTAGAACTAATTCACACCCTGCTGAATTGCCCCAGCGGATCGGAACCGCAGATATTGCAAGATAATATAGAATTGTTGGATGTCGAATTTCTGGAAACTTGCGAGTTAGTAGCAGAAAAAATGGCACAGCAAGGAGGAGAAAACGGTGCTAGCTTCCTGCGAAATCTGATTAGTCAGCTATTACAATTAATCGATATCAACGATGGCGATAACTCGGAAGATGAAAGTCCCCAAGAGTATGCAAACTTTATCCTAGAATTATTGCAAGCAGAAGATGCTAGCACTAGCAATGCAGCAGTAATTCACCCCATGCTAGCTGAACGGCAACATCTCCTCAATGACAGTTTTCCGGGGATTTTAGAGCAAGTATTGCAGAGGTTAATTGCTGGCGAAAATGCCCAAACCATTGACTCAATGGTCAGCCTGGTGGAAGACTTGGCCATTAATATTAGCAATTTTTCGGGTGGGAATAGAGCGAATAATATTGAAATTGCCATTGCTGCTTATCAGATTGTTTTGAATAATCGGCAACCGGGAAGCCCAAAATTTGCTCAAACTCAAAACAATTTAGCTGCTGCCTATATTAGCAGAATAAAGGGTTCGCGGGCGGAAAATGTGGAAATGGCGATCGCCCTTTATGGCGCTGCTTTAACAGTCTACACCCTTGAGGCTTTCCCGGAAGATTGGGGAATGGCTCAAAATAACCTAGCTGCTGCTTACGCCAACAGAATCAACGGTTCGCGGGCGGAAAATCTCGATCGCGCGATCGCATTTTTTGAGGCTGCTTTAACTGTTCGTAACCCCGAACAGTTTCCTGAAGATTGGGCAATGATTCAATATAACCTAGGTAATGCCCATAATGACAGAATCAACGGTTCGCGGGATGAAAATCTTTCCAAAGCGCGATCGTTTTATGAGGCAGCTTTAACAGTATATACCGGTGAGGATTTCCCTGAATATTGGGCAATGATTCAAAAGAAGCTGGCTAATGCCTAATGTGAGGCTGCTTTAACAATCTCAGAAACCGGGTTTTTTCCGATATCTTCGCGCACAATCTCAGAAACCGGGTTTTTTCCGATATCTTCGCCTCCGATTAAATATCTTCGCAAAAACCCGGTTTCTCGTCACCACGCACAATCTCAGAAACCGGGTTTTTTCCGATATTTTCGCCTCCGATTAAATATCTTCGCAAAAACCCGGTTTCTCGCCACACGCACAATCTCAGAAACCGGGTTTTTTCCAATATCTTCCCATCTAATTGAATATTTTCGCAAAAACCCGCTTTCTCGCCACACGCACAATCTCAGAAACCGGGTTTTTTCCGATATTTTCGCCTCCGATTAAATATCTTCGCAAAAACCCGGTTTCTCGCTACGGCGCACAACCATGATAAAATAAAAGTCGGTGTTATTCAGAACTCCCCACAATGGAAGAAAACCGCGAACGACTCCAATCTGAAGGTGAATATTCCCAAGAGTATGCAAACTTTATCCTAGAATTATTAAAAGTAGAAGAAAGCTCTAGCGGTTTTCAAGGAATTTACCCGATACTAAAACAACGGCAACATCTCCTCAATGCCAATTTTTCCGAGACTTTACAGCAAGTAGTGCAGAGGTTAATCGCAGGTAAAAATACCGAAGCAATTGAGTCAATTGTCGCCATTATTGAAAATTTGAGTATTCATATTTATCAATTTCCCCGTGGTAGTAGAGCAAATAATATTGAAATTGCCATTACTGGTTATCAAATAGTTTTAAATAATCGGCAACCAGGGAGCGAAAACTTTGCTCAAACTCAAAATAACCTAGCTAATGCCTACAGTGACAGAATCAACGGTTCGCGGGCCGAAAATCTGGAACGGGCGATCGGCTTTTCTGACGCAGCTTTAACAGTTTATACCCTTGATGCTTTCCCGATCAACAATGTAGAAACATTAAATAACCTGGGTTTGCCTGATCTGGCAAAACTAGACTACATCAACCAAGAAAAACCAGCAGACACAAACCAAAAAACAGCAACTCTCCAAAGTGCCTACGATACCTTTAAAACTGCCATAATCGGAGCCTCCAAACTGCGGAAGTTGGAATCGCAAAATGAAAGCAAGCAAAAACACGATTTGCAGTGGGATAAACTCTACAAAGGCATGGTGCAGGTATGTCTAGATCGCGCCAGCAACCAAGAAGCACTCTTATATGCCGAAGCCAACAAAGCCCGCAACCTTGCCGAATTGATCGCCCAACAACAGGAAATACCCAAAACCCTAGCACCCATCACCTTCAGCGAAATCACCCAACTCCTCACCCCAAACACCGCCCTCATTGAGTGGTACATCACCGACGCAGAAATCATCACCTTTCTAGTCACTTACCCCGACGTGCTGACAGTACATCGCCATCGTCAACACGATGAATTAATCGACTTAGTTGCTGAATACCGAGAATCCTACAAAACCAGCAAAACCAACTGGCAAAAACAACTTGCTACCGGGCTCCAGCGCCTCGCCGACATCCTCCAAATCACCACAATTCTGCCGCCATCAAGTACCAGGTTAATCCTAATTCCCCACTGGTTGCTGCACCTGTTCCCCCCTCCACGCCCTACCCCTAACCGACGGCGAATTCTTATTAGATAAATACCTCGAAGGCATTCAATACAGCCCCAGTTGCCAACTCCTGCAACAGATTACCATCCACCCAAATTTTGACCAACTCCTCGCCCTGCAAAACCCCACCTCGGATCTGCGCTACACCGATTTAGAAGTCGCCAGCATCGCCCCCAAATTCGCGCTCAGTCAAATTCTCCCCGGCGATGAAGCGAGTAAAATAAATCTCCTAGAAAAGTATCTAGAACAGTTACAAAACGCCCACTGCGCGCACTTTTCCTGTCACGGCTCCTTCAATCCCGACGATCCGCTAAAATCGTTTTTAATCTTGTCTGGCGGCATCATCGGGGAAGAGCCCCCCAGTCCCCCTTACCAAGAGAGCAAGAGGAGGAAGTTGTCAAAGTCCCCGTTGTTTCAAATCAAGAACCCCCCCAGCCCCCCTTGCTAAGGGGGGAGCAAGAAGTAGTTGTGAAAGTCCCCCTTAGCAAGGGGGATTTAGGGGGTGAAAATCTATCGGAAGAAGCAGAGTCAGATGCAGTCAAAGTCCCCCTTAGCAAGGGGGATTTAGGGGGTTCTGATCGTTACGTGGAATGGCGCGACGGCAAAACAGCGGACATTAACAAATGCCTAACATTAGCAGACATCTTGTTACTGCAATTCAAACATTGCCACCTAGTCGTGCTTTCCGCCTGCGAAACCGCGCTAATTGACACCAACAATCGCTCCGATTATATTGGATTACCGACAGGATTTATCCACGCGGGAGCAATGGGAACCCTAGCCAGTCTTTGGGCTGTCAACGACCTCTCCACCGCCTTGATGATGGTAAAATTCTATGAATTGCTCAAACCAGGAGTTAGCATCGGTAAAGCCCTCCACGATACCCAGCGCTGGTTTAAGTCTGCCGCGACTTCCGATTTGCTATCATGGGTGCAGGAATCGGACAGTTTCGATGGCGATAGAAAAAAACCGATCCTCAAGGAATTAAAAGGCTACAATGATGACGAACAACCCTATGGCGATGTTTATCATTGGGGAGCGTTTTGTGCGATAGGATTATAATCCAAGGAAAGATTTAATTTAATCGATGAAAACCGATAGCATATTTTACAACATTTTCCAAGAATTCCCCTTTGTGTTCTTTGCTCTTTTGGGCATACCCGCCGAGAGTGCCAACCAATACCAATTTACATCCCAAGAAGTCAAACAATTAGCTTTTCGCCTAGACGGTTTATTTCTACCAATTATTCCCGATCCTCAACTACCATTCTACGTTGTAGAAGTCCAATTTCAACCAGATCCAACTCTCTACTACCGTCTGTTTGCCGAACTCTTCATCTATCTCAAACAATACCAACCGCCGCACCCTTGGCAATTGGTAGTCATCTACCCAAATCGGCAAACCGAAAGAGAAAACAGCATCCACTTTCAGGAAATGCTCGCCCTCCCACAAATCACCCGTGTTTACATCAATGAACTAAGTGCATCAGAAACAGCATCTCTACCGATAAAATTGATTAAACTGGTAATCGAACCAGACAACACCGCCGAAAACTTTGCCATAGATTTAGCCAGACAAGCCGAAACCGAAATATCGGATACCACAGCCAGAAAAAACTTCATCAACTTACTAGAAACCATCATTGTTTACAAATTACCCCAAAAAACCAGAGAGGAAGTTGCCACCATGTTTAGCCTAACCGACTTAAAACAAACCCGATTTTATCAAGATGTTTTTGCAGAAGGACAAGCGGAAGAACAAGCTAAAGCTAAACAACGAGACAAAGCTCTTATTTTCAAAATGTTTAGTCTGGGATTGGCTACAGAACAAATTGCTACAATCTTTAACTTACCCCTAGCTGAAGTAACAGCGACTATCGCCGAATCTCAAAAAGAACAAGCTGAACAAGCCGACCAAAATTAATCAACCCACGCTAAAATTAGTAGGGTGCGTCAGTTGCGAAAACCCTGATTTTTCGATCAACCTAAGACTGACGCACTTTACAAGTCGATCACAGTGTGACACTTGCCTAATTGCTCATTCAAACAACATCCATTTGTGAGGTAAAATTATGAACGAAGTCGATATTTTGTCCCAAATCTATAACGCCATTACCACCGCCCCGGCAATTTTGACTCCCCCTTTCATCGAAAGATTGCTCGCCGAAGTCCTCCCTTTAGCAGAATCTGGTGCTGATAATGATACTGTAGAAGATGCTATCAATACACTCTACAAACAATTTAAAGATGTTAGAGATGCAATTAAAAGTCTGGTGATAAAAAATCTCGATGATGTAGAAGCAGAAGCCACGCCCGGTTATGAAACAGTCGTCAATACCTATCCCGACATCAAAAAGCTAGAAGCAAGCTTGAAAAAACGCATTGACAAAGCCGATGCTCAAAATTGACCATCCCCAAATCTACATCTACAGCTACCAACTCAGCCAGAAAAGCAAAACCGAAGCTAACTCAATCTGGACTTGGGCTAATAGTCTCTGGCAACATTTTAGCCCAGAAAAAGAGATAATTTTTTCCCAAGCCAACCTCGGTTATCCCCTCACTAAAGTCAAAAAAATCTCGCATTCCAATAAAATTGATGGTTCTTTTAAGTTTTGCCTTCTGGAGGATAGCGAAGGTATTTTAGCGAGAATTGGCAGCCCAGAAACCGAGGAAAATAAAAGCCTAGCAATCACAAATTTACAACAATTTAATGAAAATAATCTCCTAATTCCTGATAATTATCAAGATTGGCTAGGACAGACTATTTTTATTACTTACAAATTACAAACTTATTCACATCCAACCAACGATTCCATCCGCCAAGTTGCAGATAAATGTTTAAATAATCTGTTCCCCGAAGCATCTGTCCGTCCACCTTTTTACCGCGATACTGAGTTACTGGGTTCTCTAATTTTTGAGTATAGTTCGATAAAAAGTCAACTGCAAGTCTTTGTTTATCTGGTTGATGATGATATTGAGAAAAAATTAGGGCAAATTATTCAACCTTTGTTTGAACTGTTTTATTACCGCCATAAAATCACTAAAGCTTTTCTGGATAGTCGCAGTAATTATGATTTACTTAAGAAACTCTACGCAGAAATTGAGGGGACAATCGCTAGCTTACAAACAAAAATCGCTGATTTTGAATCGAACAATGATGTTGCTTGCCCGGAAAATATCGATATAGATAAGTCTTTAACCTATCTCAAAATCAAACTAAAAGAGTTACTTGGAGAAAGTTTGAATTATGAAAGAGCGTTAGAATATCTCGAAGATTTTAATAATACGATTAATATTTATGTTTACAATTATCAGGAAAAGCTGTATGAGATTGCTTATAAATGGCAATTTTCAACGGATAAATTGACAATACTTATTTTTTTGTTAAGAAAAATTTTTCGTATTTTAAACGACAAATTCAGGGCGATTTAGGCTATTTTAAACATGGTACTGATTTGATTAAGATTGCGGTGGATTTGGTAGCGGGGATTGTGGATATCGAACAAGCAGAAATTGATCGCTCTTTGGAAAGAACTATTCAAATATGGGGTACTGGATTAGGGGCTGGAGGCCTTGTGGTGTCTGCGGTTTCAGGTTATATCGAGACACCCCTAGTGTTCAGAATACCTCAAAAAGGGGATGTGCTTCATCCGGCTGTAGCTAGTCTGTTGTTGAGTCTCTTGGTTGTAATTCTGGTTTCTGCATTGATGGGCTGGATTAATGGTGCGTGGAAGATTAATCAGTTGAGATGGTTGCGGCGCAAGTCTGAACCTCGGAGATTGCACGATTCCCAACGTCCACCAGTTAATGATATGTTACGGGAAGCGGCCCAAGTGCGGGAGACTTCTGAACAATAAGGCCCAAGAAACCGGGTTTTTACCAAATCTTTGCGCCACAATTAATGATTTTTCCCAAAAACCCGGTTTCTGACTCCGCCGGCTAAGAGATAATTTAAAAGTGTTGAAATCCTCGATCGATCTTTAAGCCCACATCAGGACAAATACCGCTGCTATCACTCAACAAAATATCCTTGCTTTCGGTAGTGATTCCTACGATCGCAGCACCATCACCAATTCGATCGACCAATAGCTTAGCATGGGCGATCGGCAAAAACAACACTAACTCGAAATCTTCGCCACCGTACAACGCCCAATCTAAAGCTGTTTCGGTTGATAGGATTTCCCTTAAAATAGGAGGAATTGGTATTTTGGCGCGATCGACTTTTGCACCCACACCGCTAGCCCGACAAACTTGCACAATCGTATCAGCTAAACCATCGCTGCTATCCATTCCGGCGATGGAAATCTGGGAATTAACCCCCCCCGACCCTGTCT
>NZ_CAWPRX010000027.1:0-23945 GCF_963890365.1 Tychonema sp. LEGE 07196
AATGCTGTCAGTAACGGTGACGTTTTCGGCTGTGCTTGGCCCGTTGTTGACTGTGGAAATTGTGTAACTGACTGTCCTACCCACTGTTTCGGTAGTAGTCCCGGTTTTGGTGGTAACAACGTCGGCAAGAGCACCAACAATTGTAGTTGAGACTTGAGAAATGGGTTGGGAACTATTGTTGTTAGCTAGATTTGGATCGTAAGTGCTGGAGGTGCTATAGGCACTGTTAGTTAAGGTTGCGGGAACTGTGGCGGGAACTGTGGCGGTGATGGTGCGGATTTCGCTAGCACCGTTAGCCAGAGTCGGAATCGCCGGCCAGATGACAGTCCTCGTTGTGGGATTGAAAGTGCCGCCGTCGGAGGCGCTGACGAAAGTTAAGCCGGCAGGCAGGGGATCTTGAATCAGGACGCTTTCGGCGGTGTTGGGCCCGTTATTTGTGGAGGTAATCGTATAGGTAATAGGGCTGTTGGGTGTGGCATAGATCGGGCCTTTTTTAACAATGGAAACGTCCGCTTGGAGTGTAGGCGGATTTATACTTTGGATGATGACATTGTTAACTTCGTGAATGTTTGTACTGTCGCCTGTCGAAGCAGCAAAGCCAAATTTAAAAGTAGGTGGCACTGCTCCGTTTACGCTTACCAAATCTGGTAGGTCGATCAGTGTTTCGCCCGCATCAAATGTGCCGTTTCTGTTCAAGTCTAAGGCAACTGTAAGACGGTTAGGTGTTGCTGAATTTGTCGGAAATAAGGTAACTTGAACGGTTCTTTTAGCCTCACTGCGAATGGTTGTATTTGTGTTATCTGTTCTATTATCTATCCCACCGGGAACGACAGCGCCACTTACAAATTTATACGAGGTGGTTTCGCTGCCTCTAACTGCTACTGAATCCTCTTTGTAGTTGACGGGGGGGTTGACCTCGCCACCTACTTTTCCCCCTGCAGTAGTGGAAAAAAACCCAAACTCATCTAATCCGACACCTAAATAACCTCCTACAATACCGGGTGAATTTGAATTAGTATTCTGAGCATAGCCGAGAGAGCCGCCATAGCCTCCTGCTTTTGTTGGCGTAGCTGTTCCGTTAATGAGGAAAAAACTTGTGCCATCCGCACCAACTTGTGGGCCGAAGAACTGGTTACTCGCATCTGCTCTCTGACTAGAGTCCGCACTTATGTTATAAGAAAAGAAATCAAAGGTAATTCTCAGACCCTCAGTCGCAGATATCGGGTTGTTGTAGATGACAAAAGCTGCTTGCTTCTTCACGTTTGATGTTAATCTCAAAGTACCTTGTCCCTCTGGATCGCCACCTAAAGCGGGAATAACGCCGCTGGGATTGGCGGTACCTGCGGTTAAGCCTGGTGGGTCAGTTGTAAGGGTGTTGCCAACTCCATATATCCAAGGCCCGATTACTGTTGAATTTTTAAATTCTTCAGCCGCTAAGGTAGCCAGGACTGATGTGTAGTTTTCTAGGACTTCTTTTTCAAAGGCTAGTTCGGCGTTGATTTGTCCTGTGGTAATTTCTAATTCCCAGTCGCCGCCTAGTGCTGCACTACCAGTTAAGTTGTTGGAAGCGGCAATATTTGCTCCGGTGAATTCGCTAATTTTTTGTATGAATTTAATGCCGGATTTGCCTGCGGCTATGTTGCAGCCGTAAAGTAGAATGCTGGCGGATTTGCTGAGGGATTTTCTCCACTGCTGCAATTGGTTGCTGTAGGTTTCTAGGTTGTCAAGATTCAATTCTGCAGGGCCGATCGCGATTGCTGCTTCTCGGCCGTGAGATACTACGTGCAGGCTGTTGATATTGTGGCGCTGACGCAAAATTTCGGTGATTTGGTTGATCGCCCCCCCGGTTTCACTGAGTATAAATACTTCCGTTCCTGCTTTGACCCCACCGATCAATTGCTCGTAATTTTCTACTCTGGAGTCAACTACCACTAGAGATTTTTTGGCTTCAGACTCTGCTTGAGAGCTCGCGCCTGCAAAAAAAAAGCTGTTTTTAGTGACCATATTTTTAGATTTCAGTATTTTTACCGCTGACAAATGCGACGTTTTAGAGATCATTTTCATTATTCGTTGATTTACTTATCCGTTCTAACCTACCCCTTTAAAAAAAATCGATCAACAACAAAATATAAATTTTTAATAAGTTTTCTTAAACTTCAAAATTAATACTTACGTGTTTTTTTGTTGAATTGAAATTTTTAGACAAAATTGGAGGGGGAATGGTGGGGCGCATCTGCTGCTGCCTAATGATTGCTCAGCACAAAGCTTTGATATGCAAAGGTTTTCATGATTTTAGTGCTACAGTTAAGTCTTGTTTTTTTTGAGCGTAGACTGTGCCAGAAAATTGAAATTGCGATCGCCCGCAATACAAAATCCGGCTTGAATACCCCTTTTATTTTTTAGCTTTTCTGGACTATAACGCCACTTTATGCAAGATGGGTTTCAAACGCTAAGTTTTATAAAGAGGGGTTCTTAAGCCGGATTTTGTATTACTTACGCATGGCTAAAAAAAGGCAGTAATTTAGGTAACGTGGCGGTATTCAGTACGGTGGTAAGTGTTACTTATGACTTAGGCTGTACCGTAAATCCACTGAAAAATCTGTTTTTGAGAATTGGAAAGTTTTTAATTAGAGATTCGATTGACTTCTGTTGCCCGCTTGACATTGCCGCTAAACTAACTGAAAAAAGCGATCTCAAAAAAATGTCAAAATGACCGCTAAAGCATACAAAAATTAATTTTAATAAAAGTCATTAATTGGGGGGTTGACACTTTTTATATATCTATGTTATAAAAGCTGGTTTGTGCTGCGAACAGCGGTGAAACATCGCAGGATTGGAGGGAAAAATTAGACGAGTAGAGTAATTGCATAAATCTTTGATAAATGCGTCAACCGCAGATTTAAGGCAGATACAACGCTGATACATTCACCCCCAATCCCGCGCTGGTTAAACCTTAATATCGAGCTCGCGCACCAAAAAAGCCCATTCATCTGCTAATTCTTCAATGACTTTAGCAGTAGGTTTGCCGCCGCCGTGACCCGCTTTGGTTTCGATCCGAATTAACACCGGCTTTTCTCCCCCTTGGGTTTCTTGCAAAGCCGAAGCAAACTTGAAACTGTGGGCGGGAACTACTCTGTCGTCGCGATCGGCAGTTGTAATCATTGTCGCCGGATAAGCTGTGCCCGATTTGAGATTGTGTAGGGGAGAATAGCTGCGGATTGTGGGAAATTCTTCGGGATTTTCCGGGGAACCATACTCAGAAATCCAAGCCCAACCAATGGTAAACTTGTGGAAGCGCAACATATCCATAACGCCAACTGCCGGCAATGCTGCACCGAACAATTCCGGCCGCTGAGTCATGCAAGCCCCCACTAATAATCCGCCGTTGCTGCCACCTGCGATCGCCAATTTAGCCGGTTTGGTGTACTTGTTTTCAATCAACCATTCAGCAGCGCTGATAAAGTCATCAAACACGTTTTGCTTCTTCAACTTTGTACCTGCTTGGTGCCAGGATTCGCCGTACTCGCCGCCTCCCCGCAAACAGGCTGTGACGTAAACTCCGCCCATCTCCAACCACACAACCCTGCTAACCGAGAAACTAGGAGTCAGCGAGATGCCAAAACCGCCGTAACCGTATAGGTATGTCGGGTTATTCCCATCTAATTGCAAGCCTTTTTTGTGGGTAATAAACATGGGTACGTGAGTACCGTCTTTACTCGGATAAAATACTTGTTTTGTCTCGTAACCTTCGGGGTCAAAATCGACATTTGGTTTTCGATAAATAGTGCTTTCATCTGTCACCATGTTGTAGCGGTAAATCGTGTTGGGCGCTGTAAAACTGGTGTAAGCATAAAAGGTTTCCGTGTCGTGCCGCTTGCCGCCAAATCCTCCCGCCGAACCGATTCCTGGTAAGGCGATTTCTCGCACGAAACAGCCTTCTAAGTTGAAGATTTTAATCTGGGTGTAGGCATCTTTTAGGTAGGAAGCGATAAATTGATTGTTGAGGATGCCAATGCCTCCGAGGGTTTCGGCTGCTTCGGGAATGATTTCTGCGAACCCCCCCTGAATCCCCCCCTTAGCAAGGGGGGGCGACGGGGGGGTGCGATCGCCCGCGAGGGATGATGGTGGTGGGTTGCTAATGTCGATCGCAATTACGCGGCCTAGCGGTGCATTCAAATCTGTTTGAAACCAGAAAAGAGAGCCGTCATTATCGATGAAACTGTACTCTGCCTCAAATTCGCTAATTAGTTCAACAACGCTTGATTCCGGTGCTGTTAAATCTTTGTAAAAAATCAAGTTCTTGGTTTCAGTTCCCAGCCAAACCGAGATAATTAAGTAGCGGCCGTCTTCGGTGACACCTGCGCCAAATCCCCACTCTTTTTGATCCGGTCGTTCGTAGATCAATATGTCTTCAGATTGGGAAGTGCCAAGCTTGTGATAAAACAGTTTTTGGTAATAGTTAACGTCTTCGTGTTTAGTTTTTTCGTTTGGTTCGTCGTAGCGGCTGTAAAAAAAGCCTTTACCGTCATGAGTCCAGGATGCTCCTGAGAATTTAATCCACTTTAAATGGTCTGATAAGTCTTCGCCTGTTTCCACATCGCGAACTTTCCATTCTTGCCAATCGGAGCCGGAAGTTGACAAACCGTAGGCCATTAGTTTGCCGTCTTCGCTGATAGCTATGCCGCCGAGAGCAATAGTTCCGTCTTCTGAGAGAGTGTTGGGGTCAATTAATACTTTAGGTTCGCCGTCTAGGGATGGTAAAGTATAAAGTACGGATTGATTTTGTAGACCGTCATTTTTGTAGTAGAAATAGCGATCGCCTTCTTGGAAAGGTATGCCGTATTTCTCGTAATCCCAAAGTTGAGTCAGTCGCTGTTTGATTTTTTCCCGCGCCGGGATTTGGCTGAGGTAGCCGAAGGTGACTGCGTTTTGGGCTTCTACCCAGGCTTGGGTTTCCTCTGATTCGGGATTTTCCAGCCATCTGTAGGGGTCTGATACTTTGACGCCGTGATAGTCGTCAGATACGTCGGTTTTGTGGGTTGTGGGGTAGATCAAAGGGCGATCGAATTGAGTCATATTTTTTCACTCTCAGTAACTTTGTTTAGTTTAACCTTTTTTGCAAATTTGCGATTGCGAACCTGCATAAAGCAATCGCACTTCCTTCTCTCCCATCTTCCTTTGTGTCCTTTGCGTCTTCGCGGTTCGTTTCTCTAACTTTTCAACTCAGCGATTGCCCGTTTTAAACTAATCCAATTCCCTCCTTCCTTCCAAAGCACGAGCCAAAGTTACCTCATCTGCATATTCCAAATCTCCCCCCATCGGCAAGCCAAAAGCGATGCGCGTCACCCTGGTAAAAGGTTTTAATAAGTGACCGATATAAAGAGTAGTAGTTTCGCCTTCCACGCTGGGACTAATTGCAATAATAACTTCACTAATCTTTTGCTGGCTGACGCGGCGTACTAAGGGTTGAATGTTCAATTGTTCCGGCCCAATTCCGTCCATCGGCGAGATAACGCCGCCGACAACGTGATATTTACCGATGTATTCTCTGGTTTTTTCTAGGGCGATTACGTCGCGGGATTCTGACACTACACAAATGGTAGAACTGTCGCGGTTTGTGTTGCGACAAATTTCGCAAACAGGTTCAGCGGACAAGTGAAAACATACTTTACAGAAACCGACTTGTTTTTTTGCATCAATTAAAGATTGAGCTAGGGCTTGCACGTCTTCTTCGGGTCGTTTTAAAATATGCAAAGCGAGTCGCTGTGCTGTTTTTGGCCCGACTCCTGGTAAGCGCTGCAATTGTTCGATTAAACGGGCTAAGGGTCGAGTATACATACATTAAGTAAGAAGGAAGATGGAAGTTCGGCAACGAGCAATGTACGGGATGTAACGGATGTAACGGATGTAAGTCTGTCGGAAGATGGAAGAAGGAAGATGGAAGAAGGAAGATGGAAGAAGTTGTTTGTTCGTGGTACGGACTTCTGTCCGTTCTTGGTTACTTCTTGTTTGAAGGAAGGAAGAAGGAAGATGGAAGATGGAAGATGGAAGAAGTTGTTTTTTCGTAGTACGGACTTCTGTCCGTTCTTGGGGGAGCATCTCAGTTTTGCAAAAAGCATTTTTTTATTATAGTGCGAGCGTCCCCGAAGAGCGAGTAAAATACGCGAGCTGCGACGATCGCACTATAATGCAAAACTGAGATGGTCTAGTTCTTGGTTATTTCTAAATTTGAAAGGACTAAAGTCCTGACTACGAAATTGGATAGGACTAAAGTCCTTACTACACTACGAAATTTGTTTTGAAGTTAAATTAGCCACCGCTGATTTTAGCTTTGTAGCCCATTTTTTTGAGAATTTCGGCAAGTTTTTGCTTGTGTTCGCCTTGAATTTCGATTTCGTTGTCTTTGACTGTGCCGCCGGTGCCGCATTGGGCTTTTAGCTGCTTGGCTAAGTCTGCTAATGTTTCGGGTTTTCCCTGAAATCCGCTGATGACTGTAACTGTTTTGCCGCCTCGTCCTTTTCGGGATGCTTCTACTTTGAGGTTTTGTTGATTTGGGGCAACTTCTGGGGTTCCGCGTTGGAGGGCGGCTGAGTTGTCGGTGTTGCCAAATTCGGAGTAAACTATTCGTTTGCCGTCGGTTGTTTTGTTGTCTGAATCTTTGCGTTTGGATGCTGCCATGTGTTAATATGCCTGAGCTTCTTTTACTGGTATTTCTAGTTTTAACGGGTTCGGTAAAGTTGCGATCGCTCGGAATGCGCTCTATCTTCTATTTATTGTATTAGTCTGTTCAGGGTTGAAGGAATTATAATGAAATTTGTTCGATCGGCTCAAGTCTCCAAGGGATTTGGTACGATCGACTGGCGCGCGATCGAGTGCGCCGACTTCTAGCTTACCCGCGAATCGAACAATCTCAAATTTAAAATCTAAAATCCAATGACTGTCACCCCCCTGCGTCTCACTTCCGAAACCGCGGCCCAACGCCCCGACTCCCTGGGCAGATTTGGCCAATTCGGCGGCAAATACGTCCCAGAAACCCTAATGCCCGCTTTGTTTGAGTTAGAAGCGGCTTTTCAAAAATACCGCAGCGAACCGGAATTTCAAGAGCAACTTCAAGGATTGCTCAAAGATTATGTCGGCCGCCCCAGCCCTTTGTATTTTGCCGAACGCCTCACAGAGCATTATGCTAAAGCAGACGGTACTGGCCCGCAAATTTATCTCAAACGGGAAGATTTAAACCACACTGGTGCTCACAAAATTAATAACGCTTTAGCTCAAGCATTGTTAGCAAAACGCATGGGGAAACAGCGGGTAATTGCTGAAACTGGTGCAGGTCAACACGGTGTTGCTACTGCTACAGTTTGTGCTCGTTTCGGTTTGGAATGCGTTGTCTACATGGGCGTTCAGGACATGGAAAGACAGGCTTTAAATGTGTTTAGAATGCGGCTGATGGGGGCCGAAGTGCGACCGGTGGCGGCGGGTACGGGAACGCTGAAAGATGCGACTTCCGAAGCGATTCGCGATTGGGTGACAAATGTGGAGACAACTCATTACATTTTGGGTTCCGTGGCGGGGCCGCATCCTTACCCGATGATGGTGCGCGATTTCCATGCGGTAATCGGTCAAGAAACGCGCGCTCAGTGTCAGGAAAAGTGGGCTGGTTTGCCGGATATTTTATTAGCTTGCGTCGGTGGCGGTTCTAATGCAATGGGTCTTTTCCACGAGTTTGTCGGGGAAGAAACTGTTAGATTGATCGGTGTTGAAGCGGCGGGCGAGGGTGTGGATACGGACAAACACGCTGCTACTTTGACTAAGGGAACTGTGGGTGTTCTGCACGGCGCAATGAGTTATTTGCTGCAAGATAATGAAGGTCAAGTGATTGAGCCGCATTCGATTAGTGCTGGTTTGGATTATCCGGGCGTGGGGCCGGAACACAGTTATTTGAAGGATGCTGGCCGGGCTGAATATTACAGTGTCACTGATGCAGATGCGCTGGCGGCTTTTCAGCGTCTTTCGCAGTTGGAGGGGATTATTCCGGCTTTGGAAACTGCTCACGCGATCGCCTATTTGGAGACTCTGTGCCCGCAGTTAACGGGGAGTCCGCGCATTGTACTTAACTGTTCGGGGCGGGGCGACAAAGATGTGAACACTGTTGCTAAAGTTATGAATATGGTTTAGCGGAATTTTGGGCGATCGCTCTGTAGGAATCGGTAACAATTAACTTTATTTGTCATTCAAATTCATGTCCAAAGCTTTGGTTTTGATTTCTTTAGGATTGTTGACAATCTTGCCTAATTGTGCTAATTCACTTTCTGCGCGATCGCTCCCACAAGATTCTATGAATACTAATGTTGCTTTGACGAGTTCGCTGCCTGACTTAGAAAAAGCTGTTAACCAACAGATAAATCTATACCGAGCATCGAAAAAGTTACCGCCGCTGAGTGTCGATGCGCGAATTACTCAGCAAGCAAGAATTCACAGCCAAAATATGGCGAGTGGGAAAGTTAAGTTTAGCCATGACGGATTTGAGGGGCGGGTGAAAGCAATTTCTATTCCCTATCAAAGTGTGGCTGAAAATGTTGCTTACAACATGGGCTACAACGATCCGGTACGCAATGCTGTTGAAGGTTGGATCAAAAGTGAGGGCCACCGCAAAAATATGGAGGGTCAGTTTAATTTGACGGGTATTGGGATTGCCAAAAATGCCAAAGGCGAGTATTATTTTACTCAGATTTTTGTCCGCAGTAGATAAGGTGAGGGAAGAAGGAAGAAGTCATTAGTCATTAGTCATTAGTCATTAGTTATTAGTCATTAGTCATTAGTTATTAGTTATTAGTTGTTGCTAACAAATAACAACAGTCAACAGTCAACAGTCAACAGTCAACAGTCAACAGTCAACAGTCAACAGTCAACAATTACTAATAATGGAATTTCCCGATTTTCAAGTGTGCGATGGTGATATTTCCGATGCTCTGTTATCTTATTATTTGACGGCGGAGGCGATCGCCGTTGATACCGAAACAATGGGTTTGCTACCGTGGCGCGATCGCTTGTGTTTGGTGCAGTTGTGCGATCCGCAAGGTAAAGTGGCGGCGGTGCGGATTGCTAAAGGTCAGACGGCGGCACCAAATTTAAAAAAGTTAATGGAAGTCCCGAATATTGAGAAAGTGTTTCACTTTGCCCGCTTCGATATGGCAACAATGCGCTACAATTTAAGTATTGAGATTGCACCTATTTTCTGCACAAAAATAGCGAGCAAACTAGCGAGAACTTACACCAACAGACACGGACTTAAAGACTTAATTAAAGAATTAGAAAAAGTAGAACTCAACAAAACTTCTCAAAGTTCGGACTGGGGAAATTCGGAGAATCTTTCAGACGAGCAACTGCACTACGCTGCGAACGATGTCCGCTATTTGTTAAACGCTAAACAAAAGTTGACTGCTATGTTGCAGCGAGAAGAACGCTGGGAAATTGCACAGCAATGTTTTCAAGTTTTGTCGGTTTTTGTAACTTTGGATTTGTTGCAGTACAAGGATGTTTTTGAGCACGGGCAATCTTAGGCGCGATCGCACAATTGCAGTCACCTAGGTTTGTAGTGAGGACTTTAGTCCATCCTCATCCAAATTGAAAGGGTGCGTGTTTTGCATTTGTAGCTGCAGAAAACTCGCGTGCTTTACACAGCAGGCGAGCGGGGACGCTCGCACTGCAAAAAATACATTCTTTTTGCGAAAATGAGATGATCCAAATCAGAAGAAGAACTAAAGTCCTAACTACCAACCTAATTATTATTTATTTGACCGGGCTAGATTCGAGTTAAAGAAAGTTCAAAACTTACCAGTATTTCTAATTAGGGCTGATCGGGATTGTGTTCGTGCATCAAAGCTTCAAGTTGGTCGTCAACATTTCTAACCACCTGTTCCAAAGCGGGTAGCCCGTCTAAAGGCAAAGGAGAAAGCCGAGTGCGATCGCGAATTTGATTCACTTTCCGCTGCAATTCTTTGGCCAATTGCAGCGCGTCCCGACTCAAACTAGACAATTGCTGCTGTTGATAAAACCTCAAAGCTGCTCCCCGCAAAACTTGTAACGTCGCTTCTTCCTTGCCGCCCACTGTCATTACGCGCAAGCGCAACAGCAAATGAGTGTTTTTATATATACGCTCCACTTCCACTTGTTTGGGCTGTTCGACTGGGGAAACAGGCATATCCGTCAGCCGCTTCAACTCATCGATGACTTCTTCAAACAGCACGGGTTCGATACCTTCGAGAACCGATTTCAACACGCCGTCTTGACTCCAAAGAATGCGGCCTTGCGACTGGGGGCGCTCAAAAAACAGGCGACCGATACCGTCTAGCAGCACTCTACCGAGCAATTCTTCCAGCAGTTGGGGCGCGGGTAAATTTGCCAAAACTTCGACAGGGCTTGACAAATACGAGGCTTCGACATCCAAAACCGGCACATCAGCAGGTGTCGGGTAAACTTCGGCGCTTGCTGGTTTGATTGCTGCGGTGGTCGCTTTCAACCGGCTAGCGGGAATGGAGGGTTGGGAAAAAGAGGTCGGGGTTTTTGCTTCCGATGCGGAATTTGCTGGTGCGGGATTTTTTGGTGCTGGGGCTGCTGCGGTTGGTGTGGGGCTGGGTTCTTTGACTTGGTTCCCGTGGAGCAAGTAAGCTGAGAGCATCGAGCGTTGAGTTTCCGAGGAAATTTGCTCGGTTGTGACTGAGCAATTCATGTAAGCTAAAATCCGCTGCACGTAGTCCAAGGCGGAGTCATCTTGCCCATCGACTACGCCCAATTTCAATATATTGCCTTCTAGGGATATAGGCAAAACTTGATAGTAAAGGCAAGCTTCAAAGGGGACAACTGTGTCGATTAGTTGAAATATTCGATCGGAGTCCATGTCCATTGTAGCCGCCAAGTCTGTTGAAGATGTATGTACCATTAGCTGCTCTGTAGTCGGAAGCGCGATCGATCAATCGATCGCACCACAACAACCTGATTTTATATAATTAAACGCTGCAACTTCCCTGACGGAGACATTCGTCTGAAAACCGGAAGCTTTTATTAAAAAAAAATCTTCAGTCCCAGAATTTTCCCCCTGCTGTGTTGCCGTTTCAATATCTACCGAAAGATAGACAATTTGATGATGACTTGCGTGCTGATGGCGAACACTGGATCGATCGAGCGGCTGACAACGACAGAACTATCTCATTAATCCGCAAGTATTGCACCTGCACCACAATGAATGACTTGCGGGCAACAGCTAAATTGAGGATTTGTTAAAAAATCCTGACAAGTCGATCGCGCTGCTCATATTTTACCCCACAGAGTTCGCGGCGAGGCTAACTATCGAGATATCATGACGCCCTGGCTGCGATATCCCGATCGATCTTACCGAAATTGCGATCGCGCCAATGGCGATGTGCGAATTTTCCAGGGGAAAAATCGCAGGACTCTGTAGCTATTGGGGCATTGATTAGTAGCACGCCTTCTGCAAAATCCTACTGTTAATTAAGAATTAGCAATTGCCCGCAACTAATGACTCATCTAGTCGTTGCGGAGGGTTTGAGCGGCTAAATAGAGTTTACTCCACTCGCCGATAACTTGATTAGTTTTCAGCTTTAATTCAGATGCGATCGTCTCTACACTTTTTCCTGCCTTCAGCGATTCGACCAACTGCAGTTGCACCGGCGTGAGATTTTGTAAATATTGCTGCCACTGAGCGGGAGTCAAACCCAAATTGTGTTCTTTGAGCGAAGTTTCCAGCCAATTAGCGACTAATTCCGGTGCTTGTTTGACCGCAAAAACCCGAATCGCGTGATAACTGACTTTTTCTCGCAAGCGGTAAATTTGTTTGATGGGAACGTTCAAAGCCTCAGCAATTGCCTCTTGGGAACGGCCTTGCAGGTAAAGCCGCAGCCACTGACAAGCCAGCGGATCGACTTGATCCCTCAAGTAATTCTCAAATTCTTGCTGGACAATCTGCCGCCCCGCTTGTCGCTCTTCCCAAACTTGATTTTCTTGGTAATCGGACATCGCCTGTGTGTCTAGCAGGCTGAGCGGTTCATCTGTATCGTCGGGTAGAATTTGTTCCGACACCAGCCGCACCCAATCTCCCGCCGGGACTTGCGTCAACCCGCCCCGCTGGGAACGCCGCAG
Source organism: Tychonema sp. LEGE 07196 (assembly GCF_963890365.1). Classification (NCBI taxonomy): domain Bacteria; kingdom Bacillati; phylum Cyanobacteriota; class Cyanophyceae; order Oscillatoriales; family Microcoleaceae; genus Tychonema; species Tychonema sp. LEGE 07196. The sequence continues at coordinate 12,157 of NZ_CAWPRX010000027.1, forward strand.
GTAGTTGACGAAGCGGTAAACTAGCAGCGGCTGGTTGCGGATCGGCCGCAAGCAGTATTCTTCTGTACTCGCTAGCAGCAAAGCATTTCGCAGGCGTTTGTCTGTTGTGCATTCGGCAATCCAGGCGACTTGCTGCTGCAGGTAGCGATCGGAATTAAGCATTTCCTGAATCACTTCTTGCAATACCTCCACCGCACTCCGCTGTCTGTCGCGACTCAGGGAAACCCACGCTTGGATTTTTTGCCTGAGCACTACCAAACCGCCCAGCCGCCCGATCAAGTTGCGGTAAGCTTTTTCTGGCGCGACTCCCAGATAGCGCTGCTGTAAAATTCGATATAAAAAGTCGATCGCCCCACAGGCGACGGTGAGTTGAGTCGGATTCAGAGAGTCAAATCTTTCTGGCTTGTCTCCCAACAGCCAGCGGACAACACTCTCGCGAGTGCTAGAACTCTCGTCTGGGCAATCTTTTTCTAGTCGCGACTTCCAATCTTGTGCTAGTCTTTCCGCCAAGGTCATGGGCTGCTGAGATTATCTTTCACCCCCGATTTTAAGTGGTATGCTGGTTTTTTGAGTCTTTTTTGGATTTAATAGGACTTGCGCCTCGGTAAAATAGTTCTGTCAATGCGTTATCGAGATCAATTCCAGCGTTTTTTAGATTGTGGAACCGGCAAATTAATTGCCTATTGACAAAAACACCCAATTCTGTTAATTAGTGGTTTTCAATCAACTGAGGTAAGTAGTAAGACACAATTAATTACACAAAACTCTGGGCTACAAGCCTTGTCTAGTAAAGAATCAGCAAAAAATCAGTGTGTAATTAATTCTGTCCAATTACTTACTAGCCAGCCGATCGCGCATTACCAATTACTAATTACCAATTACCGATGACCGATTTACCCATTACCCATTACCAATCCGTACCTCACTAACTTCAGAATTTCTATATGCCTAACTTTTTATTAGAACTCGGTACCGAAGAACTGCCCGCATCTTTTGTCGCCAGCAGCGTCCTGCAGTGGGAACGGCTCATACCTGCAACTCTGGCAGAACAATCATTGACAAATGAATCAATTAATGTATACGCCACTCCGAGGCGCTTGGCCGTTCTGATCGAAGGATTGCCAATCAAGCAATCAGACAGAGAAGAAGAGGTAAAAGGGCCGCCCGCAAGTTCCGCTTTTAAAGACGGAAAACCGACGAAAGCAGCCGAAGGTTTTGCCAAAAAACAAGGCGTAGAAATCGATGCTTTGTCGGTTCGGGCTACGGACAAAGGCGATTTTGTGTTTGTGCTCAAACAAATTCCGGGGCGGCTGAGTGCGGATATTTTGACAGAACTTGTGCCGCAGTGGATTAATAAGTTAGAAGGCAAAAGATTCATGCGGTGGGCTGACGGAGATTTGAAGTTTCCGCGCCCGATTCGATCGATCGTAGCGCTGTTAGATGATACTGTACTGCCGATCGCCTTGGTCAGCGGTTCGGATACGGTCAAGAGCGATCGAATTTCCCAAGGACATCGCGTCTTGCATACCCCCCCTACACCCCCCCTTGGCAAGGGGGAGACATCGCTTCCTACACCCCCCCTTGGCAAGGGGGGGACGGGGGGGGTCTCGATTCCGCAAGCCGAAGATTATGTCGAGTGTCTGCGGGCTGCTTGCGTGGAGGTCGATCGAAAAGGGCGCAAAAATCAAATTAAAGCACAAGTAGAAGCCGCAGCCACAAAACAAGGCGGTTACGCCGACATTACCGAAGATTTGTTAGAAGAAGTCACCGACTTAGTAGAATGGCCGAACCCAGTAGTAGGGAAATTTGACGAAGAATTTTTGATATTGCCGCCGGAAGTAATCACCACAATTATTGTTACAAACCAGCGCTATTTCCCAATCCTCAAAAGCCCCGACTTTCCCGAACTTCTGCCCTACTTCATTACAATTTCCAACGGAGATCCGGCCGCATCGGCGATTATTGCTGCGGGTAACGAGCGAGTCGTGCGGGCGAGGTTGGCCGACGGTGAGTTTTTCTACAAAACAGACTTGGCCAAGCCTCTAGAGGATTATTTGCCAAAGTTGGAGAAAGTCACTTTTCAGGAAGATTTAGGGACAGTGCGCGCCAAGGTCGATCGCCTGTGCAAAATTGCCAGCCTCATCACCAACCAACTGCAAATAACTGCCGAAGAAAAAGCTTACATAGAAAGAGCAGCCTTACTTTGCAAAGCCGACCTCGTTACCCAAATGGTTTACGAACTGCCCGAAATGCAAGGAATCATGGGGCAGAAATACGCCTTAGCCTGCGGCGAAGCAAAAGCCGTAGCCACAGCGATTTTCGAGCATTATTTGCCTAGAGGCGCGGGGGACAAATTACCGCAAACTCTCACAGGTCAAATTGTCGCAATAGCCGACAAATTAGATACATTAGTCAGCATCTTCGGTTTGGGAATGTTACCGACAGGTTCCTCCGATCCCTTTGCTTTGCGCCGCGCAGCCAATGCGATCGCTAACATTATTTGGGCGGCTCAGTTACCAATAAACTTGCACCAGTTAATCGCAGAAGTTGTTGCCGAATTTACAGTAATTCGCCCGGAAACAAGCCCAGAATTACTTTCACAATTATACGAATTTTTCCTGCAAAGAATTCGGACTTTGCTGCAAGAAGAAAAGAATGTAGATTACGATTTGGTGAATGCCGTTTTGGGAGAAAACGACCCTGAATATACCGAACGGGCATTGAAAGATTTGTTGGACACGCTGGAAAGAGCGCTGTTTCTGCAACAAATCCGCAATGACAAGACTTTGGATCGGATTTACGAAACAGTCAACCGTTCAACTCGTTTAGCGGCTCAAGGAGATTTGGATAAAGTTGAATTGGAACCGAAAAATGCGGTAAAACCAGAGTTGTTTCAAAAGTCGTCCGAACAAGCTTTTTATGATGCCGTGGTGCAGTTGGTGCCGCAAACGCTGCTATCGAAACAAACTCGGAATTACCAACAATTAGTAGAGAGTTTGACTGAAATTGCTCCGGCTGTGAGCAACTTTTTTGACGGGCCAGAAAGCGTTTTGGTGATGGATTCCGACCCGGAAATTAAGCGCAATCGCTTGAATTTGCTGGGTTTGCTGCGGAATCACGCGCGGGTGTTGGCTGACTTTGGGGCGATCGTCAATCGATTTTAGATTTAAGATATTAGATTGCCGCCAAAAGTTGTGAGGTAAAATCAAATCAATTAGTATCGGAATTACTCATTTCTATCATCTCTCTCCTCTGCGCCAAGAGCGCCCTCTGCGGTTAAATCATCCAAAAAAAACCGTAACCGACATCAAAGGAAACAACCAGGGAAATTCGCTCCATCACACACACACAACTTATGCCGATCGCTCACATTATTGGACTAGGAAAATCTGGGAATGCCGCCGCCCGACTGCTAAAACGCGAAGGATGGGAAGTAACGCTGAGCGATCGCTCATCTTCCCCAAACTTGCTCGAACAGCAACAGGAACTCGCCAGCGAAGGAATTGCAGTTGAGTTAGGTAAAACTTTTGAACCAGTCGAATCGATAGAATTAATAGTAGTAAGTCCGGGCGTTCCCTGGGACAGTCCAGGATTAGTACGCGCCAGAGAGTTAGGCATTGAAACAATCGGAGAAATGGCGCTGGCGTGGCGCTATCTCAAAGCTCCTTGGGTGGGAATTAGTGGCACTAACGGCAAAACTACGACTACTGCTTTAATTGCTGCTATTTTTGCAGAAGCAGGGCTTCACGCTCCGGCTTGCGGCAATATTGGCTATGCTGCGTGCGAATTAGCTTTAGCTGAAAAACCGCCGGATTGGGTAATCGCAGAAATCAGCAGCTATCAGATAGAATCCTCGCCGTCTGTAGCGCCGCGAATCGGAGTTTTAACGACTTTGACACCCGATCACCTCAGCCGCCACAAAACTTTAGAAAATTACTACAACATTAAAGCGCACTTGTTGAAAAAGTCGGAATTGCAAGTAATTAACGGCGACGATCCTTGTTTGCGGCAGCAAGGAGTTGACATTTGGCCTGATGCGTGTTGGACGAGTGTTAAAGGTGAAAAAGAATTGTTGGGAAAACGCGCTTTTGGAGCGTACATCGCAGACGGTTGGGTAATTGCTCAAAGCGAGAAAATTTTGCCTGCTTCGTCTTTGCGGATGGTGGGAGAGCACAATTTGCAAAATTTGTTGATGGCGGTGGCGACGGCTAATTTGGCGGGGATAGATAAAAGTGCGATCGCCCGGGCGATCGCTAAATTCCCCGGAGTTTCGCACCGTCTCGAACACATCCGCACTTGGGAAGGCATAGATTTCATCAACGACAGCAAAGCTACCAATTACGATGCGGCGCAAGTCGGGTTGGCTTCTGTCAGCGCGCCGGCGATTTTGATTGCGGGCGGCGATCCCAAAGAAGGTGACGATCGCGCATGGATCGATACAATTAAGGCGAAAGCTGTGGGAGTGCTGTTAATTGGGGATGCGGCAGGTATTTTTAGCGATCGGCTAGAACAAGCAAATTATAATGCTTGGGAAATCGTCGAAACAATGGAAAAAGCAGTGCCCAGAGCCGCAGAATTAGGCAAACAGAACAACGCTAAAGTCGTGCTGCTTTCGCCAGCTTGCGCCAGTTTCGATCAATACCAAAACTTCGAGCAGCGGGGGGATCATTTCCGTCAATTGTGTCTCGAATCCCTAGTTTAGATATGTCATTGTTCGCTGTGTACAAATTAAAATTATTATACACAGCGAACACTAACAAAATTAAATCTGCGTTCATCTGCGTCTATCAGCTTACATCTGCGGTTAAAAATTAAAACCTCTGATTTAGACCAATCTACTTTAAGTAACAGTATTCCAAATATCCTTAATTTTAGCCCGATCTTTCCATTCTAGCTCACCAAAAACTTGCATCATTTCCTGATGAGTATAATCAATAATTATTGCTGTCAATTGAGCCACCGTTTCCGCTTCCAGCATTGCTAGTTTCAATTTTGTCATTGCTTCTTTATCCATTAACACGAAACTTTTAATTTTTACCTCATTTAGATTTTAATTTCCCTACAAATCTCTTTCAGTTGTCCCTTAAAACTGGCAATTTGAGCAGCACTTATTGTATCAGAAGGTGACGAAGATATTTTAACTTCTTGCCTACAAATCTGAGAGCGCAATTTTTCATCAATCTCCAAAATCTTGCTTTCGGAAGCGAGATTATTTTTCAACAAAATAGCAATTTCTATTTCCAGTTGGCGATTTCCTTGCTCAAAAAAATCTTGAGAATTAGAACGAAACAAACCGCTATTGACTTGCTGAAGTTGGCTTTGTGTCAGCGATTGAGCCGAGGCAGCAGCCGGAAATGCCAAAGATGCCGCCACCCAAAAACTAGGAATTATTTGTTTGAGAATTCTGTTCATAACTGTCGGGAGGACTTTTTACCTCAATTTGTTTATCGTCTTCTGACTCGGTTGCTAATTCATCTTCTAGTGCGATTTTTTCTTGCCACTCGGTAAGCTGTTGAAAAAGTTGCTGACTAATTTGAAATACGGGTTTGTTGGTTTCCGACATATTAACTCTTGAAGGTGATTGAAAGAATTAGATTTACGGGGTAAGGTGCTTTTGGTGCACCCTACTAATATTAGTTATGACTGTGAAACTTTGAGCAGCGACATGATGATGCCAATTAAGGAACCGCCCAGTAAAGTTAAAGTAGCTAAGGTACTAATGCCAAATCCGGCGGCTCGTTTTTCCGCTGCTTGATAGTAACCCCAAGCAAACAAAATGCGTCCAATTATCCAAACTGCACCGATACCGGCGGCCCAAATAGGGCTGATAAATTGCGAGAATATCCACAGCGAGGGCAAAAATAAAATCAGTTGCTCTAAGGTGTTTTGATGAACTCGCACTACTCGCTCAAAGTCTGGGTTTCCTGTCATCTGCGGAGGAGAAACTTTGTACTTGAATCTGGCTCTGCCGACGTTGAGGGTAAGAATGAAGTAGAGAATTAATGCTGAGATAGTAATTAGACTGGGCCAGAGTGTGGCGTTTGCTTCTGCGAGCATGATTGGGTATGGTGCTGGGGTAGATATCTTGATTATAAATCAATTATTGTCGATCGCGCCATTCATCGCCATCGAGTAATTCAAGGCAGCGAATTTGATGCAACTGCTGGCTATTCGTGCCGTCGCAACTAATTTCGGATTCGGGGACATCCTTCACAACTTGCTGGCTGCGCTTAAGTCTTTATTGCGAATTCAAGGAGATTATTTTGCTCAACAATGTTTCGTTCGATTCTCCGTAAAGGTGTGCCTTATATTCCCAAAGTTTATCGATTAACTAGGCATAGATTCGTTAGTGTAAAGAAGTTAGTTTATACAATTTTGCCAATAAGTGAGTGCTACCTGTGAACACGATGTTTTGGATGGTTAAAACTGCTAAGAACAAGTTTTTATTAAATTACTCTAAATGAAGTCCTATTTGTATAGCAACAGTAAGCAAAGGTTAATAAAGCTTGAATTGTTAATAGGTGAGTAGAGATATTATCCCATCCCTACTCGCTTGTGGGTCTACAATTCAATGACTGCGACTTTCTTTTTACTCTTTTGGTCGCGAAGAACTACGGTATTGTAAGGGGAGGTATCTGTTCCTAGGGGGACGGCACTTTTAACGGTACCCATAGTTCCTGTGAGTTCGCCTAGTTCTATGGATTTATTTAAATTTCCATCTATCGCTAGGTATGCACTCAATTTTACTTTAGAATTTGTGACTTCTAAATCCTTAAAGAGTACGGCCTCTCCTCCTTCAGGATCGATCCCTAAAATGGCCGTGCCGTGTGCGACAACTGAACTTTCTTCTTCATCTACGTTACCCATCTTGATGTCAGCGGGGTCTTGACCGTCCATAGCCAAATATCCTCAAATGTTTGTTGATTTTAAATACTTTTTAGCTTATCTTAATGACGGAGCAATGACAAAGCTCTTAAGACTGATATTCCACATCTCTATCACTACACCGTTAGTAATAGAAATTTTACCCATCTGAGATGGATCGGAGGATTTTCAGCCGCAGATATGGCTAACTCATGTCCCAAATTTTGTAATTTATGAGCTAATTTTTGAATAGTTTAAATTTATGATTTATAAAAATGTATTTTTAAACTCATTATTCCGATGCAACCGGAAACGATAGGAGCGATTTGATCGGGAGCATCTGGTGTTTTGCATTTAATAGTGCGAGCGTCCCCGCTCACACTATAAGAAAAAAATGCTTTTTACAAAAATGAGATGCTCCCATTGGCTGGGAGCATCTCATTTTTGATTTAATGCGTGCTTTCCGGACTCGCTATCTATCCAACACTCGCGAGAGGGAGAAAACACTGTAAAGAAATTGTTTTTTTGCATTCATTGAGATGCTCTCCCCATATTCTGGCACTTTTGGCTGGAGTCTCTAATATTTTAGTGCAGCTTTATGGAGAATTTGTATAAACACTTTATAGAGGATTGGAATTGGTAAAGTATTTAGTACAAACCTGCTGGACACGGGTACAAGTCAATGCAGCAATTCTTCTAGTTTTTGCTGGTTCCACAGATACTGATAAAGCCCTGGTTGTCCTACCAATTCTGCGTGAGTGCCGCTTTGGACTATTTCTCCTTTTTCCATGACGAAAATGCGATCGGCTGTAGCAGCAGCGGACATCTGATGGGAGATGAAAATCACTGTTTTGCGATCGGTTCCTGTTGCCAAGTTATGCAGAATATCGGTAGCTGTTTGATTGTCTACGCTGGAAAGAGCGTCGTCCAAAATTAGCACGGGAGCGTCAACTAACAAAGCCCTGGCTAATGCTGTCCGCTGCCGCTGTCCGCCGGATAAGGTAATGCCGCGTTCGCCGACAACTGTTTTATATTGCTGCGGAAAGTTGAGGATTTCGGGGTGAATTTGCGCTTGTTTGGCTGCTGATTCAACTTCTGGCTGTTCTGCTAAGGGATTGCCGTAGCGGATGTTATTCTTGATGGTAGTGCCGAACAAAAAGCTTTCTTGGGGCACGTAGGCGATCGCCCCGCGCAATTGGTTCAACTTCACTTCAGTAATATCGTGCCCGTCCAAAAATAACTCACCCGGATCGATATCTAGCAAGCGCGGCAGTGCATTAGCTAAGGTTGATTTTCCAGAGCCGATCGCCCCAACAACTGCGACTGTTTCCCCCGGTTTTATGGTAAAATTGACATTCTTGAGCGCGGGTGTATGAGCACCGGGATAAGTATAATTTAAGTTGCTGGCGGCAATTTCGCCGATTACTGGAGTTGGCATTTCAACTGCACCTGCAGCATCCTTAATTTGCGCTTCCACAGTCAGAATTGATTCGATGCGATCGACACTGACTTCTCCGCGCTGGTAAGCAGTAATTGTGAAACCCAACAGCGCTGTCGGAAACACCAAACGCTCGACATAAATCAGCAATGCTACAAAGTCGCCAATGCTAATTTCGCCCTTAGCAATTGCCCCGCCACCAGCAGAAAGCAGCACCAACAAACTGATGCTGGCCAAACCGCCCAGCAGCGGAAAAATAAAGTTTCTGGTTTTAGCTAATTCTAAGTTTGCTGATAGCAACTGTGCGTTAGAATTGCGAAAGGCGCGGCGTTCGTTTTCTTCTTGAGCGTAGATTTTAATTACGGAAATGCCGCTCATATCTTCTTGAATCAAATCGCTCATTGCCGATAGTTCTTCTTGTACGGCTAATTGCTGGATGCGAAGTTTGTCGCTAAATAGCTGTACCAAAACCAGCATTAAAGGATAAACTGCGATCGCCAACAGCGTCAGCCGTACATCAATCCCCAGCATCACCGGCAAAGTCAAAGCATAGGCAAATGCCGTATTCGCCAAACTCAGCACCGCAAACCCCACCAAGCGGCGAATGTTGTCTAAATCGGAAGTGGCCCGGTTAATTAAATCCCCTACTGTATTGGCAGCAAAATAAGACGGTTCTAATGTTAATAAATGATTAAATATTTGCTGTTTGAGGTCAAATTCAACTTGACGGCCCACGCCAAACAGCAAAATCCGCGACACCATCCGAATTCCCCACATAATTGAGGCGAGGAGCAGAATTAGGAGCACGTAGTTGAAAACTTGGTCAAATTTAGTGGCAACTTGGAGAGTGTCAATGGCATTCCGAATCAGCAGGGGAATGTAAACGCCTACAGCATTGACAATTAATAGCGAAAAAATGCCCCAGAATGTGGGTTTCCAGTGGGGGCGCATATAAGAGCCGAGTTTTTGCAGTCGAGAATAACGAGCCATTATGTTAAGTCAGTTGTCAGTTGTTAGTTGTCAGTTGTCAGTTGTCAGTTGTCAGTTGTCAGTTGTCAGTTGTCCGTTGTCCGTTGTCAGTTGTCCGTTGTCCGTTGTTAGTTGTCCGTTGTTAGTTGTCCGTTGTCAGTTGTCAGTTGTTAGTTGTCAGTTGTTAGTTGTCAGTTGTCAGTTGGTAGGGGCGGTGCCCCGTGCCCGCCCTCTTAGTTGTCAGTTGGTAGGGGCGGTGGATGGTGCGTGCGGGCCCTCTTAGTTGTCAGTTGTCCGTTATCAGTTGTCCGTTGTCCGTTGTCATTCGTGATTAGGAAGAAGGCATGAAAGGCTTCGCTCGAGGTAAAAAGAAACTAGAAGGAAGCTCTATCCTAAGCTAGACGATCGCCGATGGAAGTTAAGAATTTTTTGAATGAACATTGTGCTTTGGGATGGCTGGCTATCAAAATTGGGATTGGACTTGAGACAAAAGCCGATCGCGCGAAATGACACAAACCACATTATATCCGTGGAGACACCACAGCGCCGTGTCCTGAGCCACCCGCACTCCTCGCCCGCCATCCCCAATCCGCCTCCCCATCCCCTAGAAAGCTGGGGTGCGCTACAATCAAAAATCGATCGGCTTAGCACTCAGACTCAGAGAGTGCTAAATTTGCTATGTAAGCCAAAGGAGACAAACATGACCAAAATAGTTGCATTTAGCGACAAATCTCGGCGGGCACTAGAACGCGGCGTCAATCAACTCGCCGATGCTGTCCGCATCACCTTGGGCCCCAAAGGCCGGAACGTCCTATTAGAAAAAAAATACGGTGCTCCTCAAATCGTTAACGACGGTATCACCGTTGCTAGGGAAATCGAACTCGAAGACCCCCTGGAAAATGCCGGCGCTCGCTTAATTCAAGAAGTCGCCTCCAAAACTAAAGATATCGCAGGCGATGGCACTACAACCGCCACGGTGATCGCTCAATCTCTGATTCGCGAAGGTTTGAAGAACGTCGCAGCAGGCGCAAATCCAGTCGCCCTGCGCCGGGGTATTGACAAAACGATCGCCCATTTGGTCAAAGAAATCGAAAAATTGGCGAAACCAGTCGAAGGCGCGGCCATTGCTCAGGTCGCCACTGTCTCCGCCGGTAACGACGAAGAAGTAGGCGCGATGATCGCGCAAGCAATGGAAAAAGTCACCAAAGACGGCGTAATTACTGTTGAAGAGTCAAAATCTCTGTTAACAGAATTGGAAGTTGTCGAAGGGATGCAGTACGATCGCGGATATCTTTCGCCGTATTTCGTCACCAATAGCGATCGCATGGAAGTTGAGTATGAAAATGCTCGCATCCTGATCACCGACAAAAAAATTAACTCCATTCAAGAATTAATTCCGGTTCTCGAAAAAGTCGCCCGCACCGGTCAACCCCTGCTAATTATCGCCGAAGATATTGAAGGCGAAGCTTTGGCAACTTTGGTCATCAACAAAGCTCGTGGCGTGTTGAACGTCGCAGCTACCAAGTCTCCTGGTTTTGGCGATCGACGCAAGGCTATGCTACAAGATATCGCCGTTCTGACCGGCGGTCAACTGATTTCCGAAGAAGTCGGACTCAGCATTGATACCGCAACACTAGAAATGCTCGGTACCGCCCGCAAAATTACGATCGACAAAGAAAACACGATCATTGTCGCTGGCGATGAACACAAAGCTGACGTGCTAACACGGATCGAGCAAATTCGCAAGCAACTAGCAGCGACGGATTCCGATTACGATCAAGAAAAATTGAGCGAACGCATTGCCAAACTAGCTGGCGGTATCGCTGTAATTAAAGTAGGCGCAGCTACCGAAACCGAGCTCAAAGACCGCAAACTTCGCATTGAAGATGCTCTCAACGCTACTAAAGCTGCTGTGGAAGAAGGCATCGTCGCAGGAGGCGGCACGACGCTGATTCACCTGATTACCAAAATAGATGCAATCAAAAACACTTTAGACGCTGAAGAACAAGTAGGCGCTGACTTGGTTGCGAAGGCTTTGGAAGCTCCTTTGCGTCAAATCGCTGATAATGCGGGCGTTGAAGGTTCGATCGCGATCGAGCGAGTGCGCGCGAGCGAGTTGAACATTGGCTACAATGCTCTCACCGACGTGTACGAAGATATGATTGCCGCCGGGATTATCGATCCGGCTAAGGTTGTGCGATCGGCTTTACAGAATGCCGGTTCCATTGCTGGCATGGTGTTGACCACCGAAGCCGTGATTGTCGAAAAACCCGAGAAGAAAAAAGCCGGCGGCGACATGGGCGACATGGGCGGCATGGGCGGCATGGGCGGCATGGGCGGCATGGGCGGCATGGGTGGCATGGGCGGCATGGGCGGCATGGGCATGATGTAGTCATCAGTCATTAGTCATCAGTCATTAGTCATTAGTCATTAGTCGTGAGTTTGCGGCTAAAAACTACCTGCTGATTGGTGGCTTTTGAGACACAAAAGCCGTCTGTAGCGTCTGTAGGGTGCGCCT